>CAMASN010000020.1 GCA_945861025.1 Ferrithrix thermotolerans DSM 19514 | reverse complement strand
CCGACAAGGCCGAACGCTTTCGGCGCGACGCCGACATTCAAGAAGCGCTCGTGGCCGCAGGCCTTGGCGAACAGCAGATCCCAACCTCGCCGTTGGGTGCCACGTCGGCGGGCATCAACGACATCGTTTCGTCCTCTTTCGATCCGCAGGCACTTGCCGAACGCGGCTACGGACACGAACGTCTGGATCAACTCGTGACCGAACTTTTGCTTGGGGTGCGCTGAAGCATGACTCTCATTGCCGGTATCGACTCGTCTACCCAGGCCACCAAGGTTGAGATTCGCGATCTCGACAGCGGCGAGGTTGTGGCCGCTGGGTCGCGGCCGCATCCGTCTACCACTCCGCCTCGCAGCGAACAAGACCCGCAGTCATGGTGGTCTGCGTTCGAGGGGGCATGGCAAGACGTTGGCGCTCCCACGGTGGGGGCAATCAGCGTGGCTGGGCAACAGCACGGCATGGTCGCGCTCGACAGCGTTGGTGTCGTCATTCGCGATGCGAAGCTGTGGAACGACACCGAGACAGCACCCGATGCCGGCTGGCTCCTCAAGCAGTTGCCCGGCGGTGCTGCTGATTGGGCTGCGGCGTGCGGCAGCGTGCCTGTGGCGGCGTTCACGATCGCCAAGCTCTCGTGGTTGCATCGCTCTGAGCCCGACAACTGGGCGCGCCTCGCTCACGTGCTGTTGCCGCACGACTGGATGACCTATCGACTCACCGGTGCGATGGTTACCGATCGTGGCGATGCCAGTGGCACCGGATACTGGTCGGCGGCCACCGGCGAATACTGCTGGGATTTGCTGTCGATCATTGATAAGGACCTCGACTGGTTAGGTGTGGTTCCTCGCGTACTTGGCCCGCTCGAGGCGGCGGGCACATGGGGCGACGCGGTTGTTGCGCCGGGCACCGGCGACAACATGGCAGCAGCGTTGGGCCTGGCTTTGCAGCCTGGCGATGCGGTGGTCTCGCTCGGCACATCGGGCACGGTCTACTCGGTGTCTAACACGGCCACGGCCGACGCCACCGGAGTGGTCGCCGGTTTCGCCGACGCCACCGGTCGCTACCTGCCGTTGGTGTGCACGCTGAATGCCACCAAGGTCACCGACACCGTGGCGCGTTTGCTTGGCGTAGATCACGCAGGCCTCGATGCATTAACAATGGCGGCCCCGCTTGGTGCCGGTGGCGTCACGCTGTTGCCCTATTTCGATGGTGAGCGCACGCCCAATCGCCCCAAGGGCACCGGCGTGTTCAGCGGCATTCGCTCGGATGCCACGCGCGAGCAGATCGCTCGTGCGGCAGTTGAGGGTGTTGTGTGCGGACTACTCGATGGTCTCGATGCGTTGCGGGAGCATGTTCCCGATCTGCGTCGGGTCATTTTGGTGGGCGGCGGTTCGCGTTCGGTTGCTGCGGCGCAGTCGTTTGCCGATCTGTGCGAGCTCGACGTTGTCGTGGCCGATGCCGATCAAGCAGTGGCCACGGGCGCTGCTGTGCAGGCCGCCGCTGTGTTGCAGCAAATTGATCCTTCAGAGGTTGCGCGACGCTGGGGACTTGGCGGTACCCGTTCGGTACCGAGGTCCGAATCCGTCACCGCCGATGCGGCCCGAGCCGTGCGCGCGCGGTACGGCGAACTCTCCGCGCGAATGGCGTGAGCGCGTCGGTGTCAGACCCGTTCATTCTGCTCGGCATAGACCGATCGGCGACGCTTGATGAGGCGCGTGTGGCGCGCCGTCGCTTGGCCTTTCACGCTCATCCCGATCGAGGTGGCGATGCCGACGAGATGCGCGCTATTAATGACGCGTACCTTGCGGTTGAGGCGCACGTGACAGGCCAGATATCGGACCCTGCGATGCCAGCCGCTACGGCACCCCCTGCAGCTCAGACAGCGCCGTCCGCAACCTCTACCGAACGCGCCCAGCACGATGCACCATCGTTCGTTATCTCTGCGCTTCCGGCCGAGTCGTTCGAGGCGTTGCTCGTGGTCACTTCATGGATCGGCGAGGTGCTTGTCGACGACCCGCCGTATCTACTCGAGGTGCATCTCTATGAGCCAAGTGAGTGTTGGTGTCGGCTCGAACTGGTGCCAGATGCCGGTGCGTGCACGGTGAGCCTTACCGTGGTCGCAGTGGGAGATAAACCAGCGCCGCTACTCGACGATGTTCGCGATGTGTGGGTGCGTCACCTCAACATGCCGGGCGCGTTCGAATGACTCGGTGCGACGCATCGGTGCGGGCGTCAGCCGAGACCCGCCGCTTTGATGAGACGGTCGCGAATCGCGTGACCAAGCCCCACTGCTGGCGGTAGCACCGCTACGAGCACATCGAGCGTGCGGGTATCTGCGTTGCGTAGCCAGTTATAGAGCTGTTGCGCAGCAGTCACAAGGTCGGCAGTTGGGTCGAGTATATCGACGCGCAAACCTGCGTATGCATGAGTCGCAGCGTTGGTTGTTGCCTGCTCGAGGTTGTCGACGACTTCGACGCGACAACGCGGCGCGTAATGCGATGCCAACATGCCGCTCGCGCGCGCTGGGCCGGTTGGCACTGTGATGACTCCGTCGAGAAGACGGGCGATGACCTCGGTGGCGATGCCCCCAGGGCGAAGCACTTGCGGAGGAGAAACAGTGCAATCGACAATTGTTGATTCGACACCAATCGGGCACGGCCCGCCGTCGAGCACGAGGTCTACAGCGTCGCCGAGATCGCCACACACGTGATCAGCGGTGGTGGGGGAAACCTGTCCAAAACGGTTGGCCGAAGGCGCTGCCAATGCCCCGCCGAATCGCCGCAGCAACTCGAGCGCCATCGGGTGTGCAGGCACCCGTAGACCAACCGTGTCTCGGCCTCCGGTGACAACGCTGAGCACATGGCCGGCCTTGGGTACAAGCAGCGTAAGCGGCCCCGGCCAGCATGCCTCGGCGAGCACTTGCGCTGATTCGGGAATCGATGCGGCCCATGACCCCATCTCGGCAGCGGAGCCGATGTGCACAATGAGTGGATGATCGGCGGGGCGGCCCTTCGCTTCGAAGATTCGGCGCACCGCAGTGTCGTTAGCAGCGTCGGCTGCGAGGCCATACACCGTCTCGGTTGGAACGCCCACGAGTCCGCCGCGTCGCAGGATTGCAACGGCTTCGTCGATGGACTCGGTCACGTGTTCGAGGCTATACGGACGACGACTCAAGGAACTCGAGCGTTGCGTCGATGAATGCAAACGCTTCAGGAGTGGCGAAGTGATCGACCTTACGGAGCACGACAAGCTCGGAGTTCGGCAATGCATCGGCCAACCGATCGCCCGGGCCAGCGAAATCGAGATCGCCGATGGCGACCAACGTTGGGCACGTAACTGCTGCGAGTTGTTGGGGCGTGAACGCACCGAGGCTTGGGCGACGCATGACCGCCGCAAGTGCATGCTTGTCGTTGCCGTCTTGGTCGGCGTACTGAGCGAAGAGGCGCCCGATGTTGTCGTCGGGATCGCCGGTGCCATCGAGCGCTGCGAGAATTCGTGATGTGCCCGTGTCGTCGGAACTGAACACGTTTTCGCCGATGCCGCCCAGCACGAGTCGATTGAAGCGATGCGGTTCGCGGCACGCCAAGCGAAGCAGGGTGATCGCACCAAGCGAAAAACCAACCGCGTCGACTGGCTCGTCGGGGAGGGCCTCTACGACACGGGTGGTGAGGTCAGCGTAGGCGGCGGGGTCGTGCGGCTTCGGGGCGGTGCCGTGACCGAGTAGGTCGACACCAATCACGCTGCGATCGATGTCTTCGAGGAGCGCGGTGAAACCGCTCTTTTGCCAGGTGGTTCGAAAGGAACCACCCCATCCATGTACGAGAACAACTGGCGGAGTCACGGTCGGTGAGTATAGGTCGTAGCGGGTAGCGCGAAAATAGTCGTAGCCTGAGGCAGTTCTTGCGCAGAGACGCTCGACTGAACGGGGTTACCTGCAATGCGATTTCTCAATGAAGTGCCTCCATACGATCTCACCTATAGCGATGTCTTTATGGTGCCGAGTTTGTCCTCGGTGCCAAGCCGCTTCGATGTGGATCTGAGTACCCCCGATGGCCTCGGCACGAACATTCCGGTGGTCGTTGCCAACATGACAGCGGTGGCTGGTCGGCGCATGGCCGAGACGGTTGCTCGTCGCGGTGGCCTCACAGTTCTGCCGCAGGACATCCCGCTCGATGTGATCGCGCAGGTGGTCGACTTTGTGAAGACACGTCACCCAGTTTTCGAGACGCCCATCACGCTGTCGCCGCAACACACGGTAGGCGATGCGCTCAGCCTGATTCATAAGCGCGCACATGGCGCGGTGATTGTGGTCGACGAAGACAATCGCCCTGCCGGCATCTTCACCGAAGGTGATGCCGCCGGATTCGATCGGTTCACTCAGCTTCGTAATGTGATGAGCCGCGAGTTGGTGAGCCTCGAGGCTCACGTAACCGCAGAAGAGATCTTCGAGCGTCTATCTGGTCAGCGACTCAGCGTTGCGCCGGTCATCGATGACAATGGCCGCTTGCTCGGTTGCGTCACTCGTAAGGGAGCGCTGCGGAGCACCATCTATAACCCGGCGCTCGATAGCCAAGGTCGGTTGCTCATCGCCGTCGCGGTCGGCATCAACGGTGACCCTGCAATTCGCGCCAAGGCACTGCTCGATATGGGAGTCGACGTCTTGGTCATCGACACGGCGCACGGCCATCAGACGCGGGCACTGCGCGCTGTCGAAGAAGTGCGTGCCGTTGCTCCGAACACGCCGCTTGTTGCTGGCAACGTGGTCACGGTTGGTGGCACTCGCCAACTCATCGAAGCCGGCGCCGACATTCTCAAGGTTGGCGTCGGTCCCGGCGCCATGTGCACGACGCGCATGATGACAGGTGTGGGTCGGCCGCAGTTCTCGGCAGTGCTCGAATGCGCTGGCGAGGCCTCTCGATTGGGCAAGCACATCTGGGCCGACGGTGGAGTGCGTTACCCGCGCGATGTTGCCCTTGCTTTGGCGGCCGGTGCCGCCAGCGTGATGTTTGGTTCTTGGTTGGCTGGCACCTACGAATCGGCCGCCGATACGCTTCGCGATCCCGATGGTCGCCTCTACAAAGAGAGCTTCGGCATGGCCTCGAACCGTGCGGTGAAGAACCGCACCCGTTCAGAAACGGCATTCGATCGTGCTCGCAAAGAACTGTTCGAAGAAGGCATCAGCACGTCGCGGATGTACCTCGACAACGAGCGGCCTGGAGTCGAAGACATCATCGACCAGATCGTCGCTGGTGTTCGTTCGTCGTGCACGTACGCGGGCGCCGCCAACATCGCCGAGTTCCACCAGCGCGCCGTCGTTGGCGTGCAGAGCGCCGCTGGTTACGACGAAGGGCGCCCGCAGGGCACAAGCTGGTGAGAGTTGTAGCGATCGATGGCCCGGCGGGGGCAGGCAAGTCCACGGTGGCGCGTGCTCTTGCGCAGCGACTCGGCCTTGAGTATCTCGATACCGGAGCCATGTATCGAGCCGTCACGTTTGCCGCCGTGCATCGAGGCATTCCACTCGACGACACAACTCAGATCGGCCAACTCTCGCGCGAGGTCATGCTCACCGTTAATGAGCGCGGAGTCGTCGTCGACGGCATCGATGCCACGGAGCAGATTCGCAGCGCTGAGATCACTGGTTCGGTCAGCGCAGTTGCTGCGAACAGCGAGGTTCGCGCCGAGATGCGTGCCCGTCAACGCGATTGGGCCGAAGTGCGTGGCGGGGGAGTCATCGAAGGCCGAGATATCGGTTCGGTAGTGTTCCCCGACGCAGCGCTCAAGCTGTATCTCACGGCGTCGCCGCGTGTGCGCGCCGAACGTCGGGTCGCCGAGGTCGGCGGCGATGTAGACGACATCGAACGTGCCATCGCTGCGCGCGACAACAGCGATTCTTCACGCGCCGACAGCCCGCTTCGCGAAGCCGACGGATCAATTGTGCTCGACACCAGCGGTCTCAGCATCGAGGCTGTGCTGTCTACGATCGAAGGTCTGCTAAACAATCCTGAATGATCAGGGCCGAATCGAGATGAGCGAGGTCGATTCGTTCTTTGCTCAGCAGAGTTTTTGGAGCAAGGCGTCATACCAATTCTGGAAGGCCATCGCCACGGGTTTCATCCGGTTGATGACCCGCATGACGGTTGACGGCAAAGAGAACCTGCCGCGCACAGGCTCGTATGTGCTGGCACCGGTGCACCGCAGCAACGTAGACACTCCAATTGCCGCAGGGGTCACTCGGCGCCGCATGCGTTTTATGGGCAAAGACAGTATGTGGAAGAACAAACCGTTTGGTTGGTTGCTGTCGTCAGTAGGTGGCTTCCCGGTCACCCGCGGCACCACCGATATCGAAGCGCTCAAGCGCTGCATCCACGTGCTCAACAACGGCGAACCGTTGGTCATGTTTCCCGAAGGTGAACGCAAGAGCGGGCCCATCGTGCAGCCGTTGTTCGAAGGCGCGGCATATGTGGCGTGCCGTGGTCGGGTGCCCATCATCCCAGTAGGTATCGGCGGATCCGAGCGGGTGATGCCCAAGGGTGCCAGGGTCATTTACCCGCGCAAGGTGCGTGTCATCGTGGGTAAGCCGATCTATCCGCAGATCGACGGCAACGGCCGCGCTCCTCGATCCGAGGTCAAGCGCCTCACCGCCGAATTACACGAGCAACTTCAGATCTTGTTCGACGAAGCGCAAACGCGTGTGGGACTCAAGTAGTGCGAGTCACTCGCTGAAGTATGCGCTCAGAGCCCTGGCGAGATAGATCGGGTCAAGTGCGCCGCAGAGTTCTCGGGCCGAGTGCATCGAGAGTTGTGGCACGCCTACATCTACCGTTGGGATGCCAAGCGCAGTTGCGGTGAGCGGGCCGATGGTGGATCCGCACGGCATGTTGTTGCGCGATACGAACACCTGCCATGGAACGTCGGCTCGCTCGCAGGCGCGCTGGAATGCAGCGGCTGTTTCGGCGTTGGTTGCATAACGCTGGTTTGCGTTGACCTTGATTGCCGGGCCGCAGTTGACGAGCGGTCGATGCCCTGGCTCATGCCGTTCGGGATAATTGGGATGCACGGCGTGGGCGTTGTCGGCTGAAATGCATGACGAATTCGCAAGCGCCCGGTGGAACCCTTCTCGATTGGCGCCGCGCAGCGCGCTGAGCCGTTCGAGCACGGTTGACAGCAGCGGGCCACTCGCTCCCGAAGCACTTTCTGATCCGACCTCTTCGTGATCGAACAGGGCAATCACCGACGTTGTTTCTGAAGCTGCAGCCGAGGTGAGTGCATCGACAGCCGCCCAGCAACTGAGCTGGTTATCGAGTCGAGCGCTGGCCAGCATCGAGCGGTCGGAGCCCAACAAGGCGGCCTTCGTGGTGTCGAACAAGCAAAGGTCCCACCACGCAATGTCGGCGGGGGACACGTTTGCTTGCGCACCGAGCCAGTTGGCAAAGTCGCCATCGGCGGCTGCGCCGGTGCCCCATACGGGGGCGAGGTGTTGCTGTTTGTCGAGCAGCAGCCCTTTGTCGTTTACATCGCGGTCGAGGTGAATGGCTAACTGCGGCACGCGTGCTATTGGCTCGTGCACGGCGACATCAACAGCGCTGCCATTGCGCAGCACAACGCGTCCGGCTACGCCAAGGTCGCGGTCGAGCCATGAGTTCAGTAGCGCGCCGCCGTAGACCTCGACGCCGAGTTGGCGCCATCCGAAACCGCCGCCGTCGGGGCGAGGTTTCACCCGCAAGCATGGCGAATCGGTGTGAGCGCCAACGATGTGAAACGGCGACGTTGCACTTGAGCTCGTTGATGATCTCCACGCCACCAATGCCGCGCCGCGTACAACGAACCCATCGCCCACGTGTTGCCACGCATCGGCCTCGTTGAGCTGTTGAAACCCGGACGCTGTGAGCCGAGCAACGCTCGATGCGACTGCGTGCCATGGAGACGGCGACGAGTCGAGGAACGAGACAAGATCGCTTATGCCGTTGGTTGCGCGCTGAGTCATGTCACTTACCGTAGAGCCCGATAGGGAGCCCGGTGCCACGTAAGTGCGCAGTCTCGTTGATGGTGACGATTTGGCGTTGGCCAGTGCGGGCGGCAACGACTCGATGAATCGACGTGTAGTTGGGGTAAAAGAATCCAGCAGTTTCGGGCGTGCCCAAAATGCGTGCGAGGTACGAGTTGATGACTCCACCGTGGCACACCACGGCCACGTTGTGTCCGTTATGGGCCTGAATGATTGCTTCCATGGCGTTGAACACGCGATCGGTGAACTGCTGCTGAGTTTCGTCTCGCCCATCCCAGCGGTTGTCGATCAGTTCTTGCCAACGCGGGTCGTTCGAGGCTTTGAGTTCCTCAACCGGCACATATTCACTTGAGTTGCGATCGAACTCGGCCACGCCATCGACCACCGCGACCTCGAGTTGAAAGCGCTCAGCGATCGGTGCTGCGGTCTGCTGCGCTCGTTTGAGAGGACTGGCGTAGATTGCATGCAGTTCTTCGCTAGCGAGATACTCGGCCAAGTGCAGTGCTTGGGCGACTCCTGCTTCGCTTAATTCGGGGTCTGCTACGCCCTCGGTGAGTTCGCGGCGAATAGGCAAGGCATGACGTATCAAGAGCAACTCCATAACGCTCTAGATAAGCAGCTATGCGACCGAAAACGAAGATCGTGGCGTACTTTGAAAGCATGGCCAAGCGCTCGCGCTCGTGGTGTTCGTAACCGAGGAGTTTTCGTTGACTGCAATTTGGAGTGAGGTGGCCGGCCCAGCCGATGCTCCTTTGGTGGTGCTGGTTCACGGCACAATGGACCGCTCGACGGGGATGCTCAAGGTGAGCCGCAGGCTCGACAGTCGGTTTCGAGTGGTGCGTTATGACCGACGCGGCTACGGCAGATCTGCGCCGCACGTCGGCCCGTTCGAGATGTCGTCTCAGGTCGACGATCTCGTTTCTTTGCTCGATGGCCGCCAAGCTGTGCTCGTTGCTCATAGTTACGGAGGCAACGTGGCCATGGCAACGGCCGCACGGTGTCCCGACCTCATCCAAGGTGTCGCGCTCTTTGAGTCACCGTTGTCTTGGGAGCCATGGTGGCCTGGCTCTACTGCTGGGTCAGCAGCGCGAGCAGGCGCTGGCGAAGAGGGTGACGCGGCCGAGGCCTTCATGCGCCGAATGATCGGCAACAGGCGTTGGGAGACCCTGCCCGAACGCACTCGCCTCACACGGCGTGCCGAGGGAACATCGATGGTCGGCGAACTAAAGGATCTGCATGCGAATGCTCCGTGGAGCGCCACCGACATCATGTGTCCGGTGGTGGCTGGTTTCGGATCGCTCAGCTCAGAGCATCACCGTGAGGGCATGCGCTTGGTGAGCGAGCGAGTGGGCAGCGGTGCAGTAGTCGAGCTGATTGGCGCTCGCCACGATGCGCCGAACAGTCACGCAGAGATGTTCACCACGATGATTGTTGATCCGCTGATGCAGATGGTGGGCGGGCGCTGGGCGCAGGCCGCCAGTGTTAGGGCAGAGTCGTGTTGATACGAATGTCGGTACCGAAGAACGTGCACGTTGTCTCGGCAGTGCCGACATCGTTCTTCACTTTTTCGGCGCATGACTCGAGCGCTTGGCGCTGTGTGTAGACCCCCAAGCTGAGCGCGCCGAGCACCAAGAACATGATGGCCTTCTTGGTGACGCTGGCCATCAGCTTGGCGGAGATGATTGCTGTGATGACAAAAACGCCGACCACGGCGATGGCGATGTTCTTGGCGGAGTCAACGGTCAATGCGAGCATGGCACCACGTTACGTTGGCCGATAGCGCGCCGCGCGGCATCGCCAGCGTAAAGCGCCCTCTAGTCTTGTCCCATGAGTGACGACCAACGCCCGATCCACCTCACCCCTCAGGGTCCACCGAGTTCCGAGCTTCCGCCGCCCGACCCGACAGCGCACCACGCCCTCGAACAAGCGCTCGCTGGTCCCGCCGAGGCTCGTCGTGAGGCGATCTCTGCAGTGGTCGCAATGTGGCCTCGTTATGTCGATGCATGGGCGCGTTTGGGCGACCTTGGCCGCGACGACATCGAGCGATACGCCGCCTATCGCGTGGGCTATCATCGCGGCCTCGACGCATTGCGGGCCAGTGGCTGGCGCGGTTCCGGATACGTTCGTTGGACATACCCGAATAACCGCGGCTTCCTCCGTGCGCTCAGCGGACTCGGGCAAATGGCCCAACGCATTGGCGAGAACGACGAAGCCGAGCGCATTGGCTTGTTCATCCAGCAACTCGATCCGAGTGGAATCCCATCTGATGGCTGATCTTGTCGGGGCCGTTCTTACCGGTGGTTCAAGCCGGCGGATGGGCCGCGACAAGGCGTTGATTGAGATCGAGGGCGTGGCTATGGTCGATCGCGTTGCGGCGGCGCTGGCTGCGGCCGGATGCTCGAACGTTGTGGCCGTTGGGCCACGTCAACTTGCCGGCAACCTCGCCCACGTCGACGATCTGCATCCCGGCGAGGGACCTCTCGGAGGTGTGCTCACAGCGATGGGTTCGATGCGATCGCTCGGCTCGTGGCTGTGTGTGGTGGCGTGCGACCTGCCGTGGCTTGATGTCGATTCGATCGATGCTCTCTATCAAGCCGCTGTATCGTCGGTCGCCCTTGGACAGAATGCTGCTGAAGTTGATGTGGTCGTCGCCCGAACGGATCGCATCGAGCCGCTGTGCGCGCTCTGGAATCCGCGCTGTCGCGACTCGGTTCAGCAAGTATTCGATTCTGGTCAGCGATCGTTACTCGAAGTGTTCAAGGTGTTGAACGTGATTGAGGTGCCCGTGCGCCCACTCGCGCTACGTAACGTCAATACCCCTGAAGACCTGCCGACTAGCTAGCCTGTGACGCCATGGCAATTTCTGAGATTACTGTCGATCAACTCGCCGAAAAGCTTGCTCACGGAGTGCGCCTTGTCGACGTGCGCGAGGTCGACGAATATGAAAGCGGACATATTCCTGGAGCATTGCTCGTGGTGCTCGGCACAGTGCCAGACAATGTCGAAACCTTTCGCGGCGATGGACCCACATATGTGGTGTGCAAATCGGGTGGCCGCAGCATGCGAGCCTGCGAATTTCTTATCGATCATGGCGTGAACACGGTCAACGTAGCCGGAGGCACGATGGCATGGATCCAAAGCGGTCGCGACACGGTTGCCGGGGATTCGCCTTCGTGACCTATCAGTGGATTGCCACGCAGAACGAGCTGCTTGATCTCGTCGATGTCTTGATGGCCGAGCCGCGCTACGCGTTCGATACTGAGTTCCATCGCGAGCGCACCTATTACCCAAAGCTTGCGCTTGCTCAGTTCGCGTGGCCTGGCGGAACCGCTCTGGTCGATCCGCTCGCAGTCGATGTCACCGCGCTACGCCCGTTACTCGAAAGCGACTCACAGTGCGTGCTGCATGCGGCACAACAAGATCTCGATGTGCTCACCCATTCGTGTGGTGCAGTGCCAAAGCGTCTCTTCGACACCCAACTCGCTGCTGGTTTCATTGGCTACGGAACGCCGTCGTTGGCCAGCTTGTTGCAGGGCGAGCTCAAGGTCACCGTTCCTAAGGGCGATCGGCTCACCGACTGGTTGCGTCGTCCTCTGACCGACGATCAAAAGTCGTATGCCGCCAGCGATGTTGCTCACCTCCTTGAGTTGCAAGATCGCATCACCGCTCAACTCGAGCGCACTGGTCGTGTGTCATGGGCTGAGGCCGCGTGCGAGGAGCTTCGTGTGAAGCCCGGTAGTGGCACCGACCCCGAAGGTGCTTGGCTGCGCCTCAAAGATGTTCGCGTGCTCAAGCCAAAGGCGCGCGGCGTCGCCCGCTCGGTTGCTGCGTGGCGTGAACGTCGTGCGATGAGCGTCGACTCACCAGTGCGGCAGATCCTTCCCGACCTTGCAATTCTCGGTATCGCCCAAAAGCAGCCGCAGTCAGTCGAAGAACTTGCTCATGCTCGCGGCATCGACGAGCGTCATTGGCGTGGCAACCTCGGTCGTGAGATCATCGCTGCAGTGCTCGAAGGTATGCAGAACGAAGTTCTCCTGCCTGAGAACGATGTCGAAGAACTCGACCGCAATCTGCGCCCAGCGATCACGTTGGTGTCGGCATGGGTGAGCGAACTTGCTCGAAACGAAAAGATCGACACGGCGTTGCTCGGTACCCGTGGCGACATCGTTGCGTTGTTACGTAAAGACCCCGATGCTCGGTTATCGATTGGCTGGCGCGCCGAGTTGTTGGGCGATCAGGTGCAGCGTTTGGTCGATGGTGCTGCTGCGCTCACCTTCGATGGCAAGGGTGGGCTCAGGCTCATCGATGTGCCGTTGGCCTGAGATCAACCGGCGCCCACTGAGCCCGGTCCATTAATCGCGAGTGACGCGGCGAAGCTTCTTCCAGAGTTGGTCGAATGCCACAGACACGTCGGCTGATCGGGCGCCGTAACTGTGGATGGCCCGTCGGTCGCCAACTGCTTGCGTCACGATGACACGCTGCGGAATGACTGGCTGCCAGATTGCCTTCTTGCCAACTATGCGAACCAGTTCGTCGTAGCGTCGGTCGGCTTCGCCGGAGACACCGGGAACCTTGTTCACAATCACGCCGGCGAGATCAAGATTGCTGTTGTGACTGCCCCACACTTCGTCGATGACATCGGCCACCGCCGCAATGCCGCGGAGCCCAAATGCTGACGGCTCGACAACGATGATTGCGTGACTGGCAGCGGTGAGGCCATTTGTCGTGAGGTTGCCCAAGCTCGGCGGGCAGTCGATCAGGATGGCGTCGTAGCGATCGGCCACTTTCTCAAGGGCGGAGCTCAGGCGTTTCGGCTTGCCCTGTTCGCGGGGCTGCAGGCGATTGGACGCTGGCATGAGATGGATCAGCGGGCCCCAGTTGGTTTCGACAATGGCAGAGTCAGGGTCGGCTTTGGCCAACACCTCGGCCGTCGAGACTTCGACCTCGGCCGGATCGATACCGAGCGCCCAGGTGCTTGACGCCTGTGGGTCGAGATCGACCACCAGCACGCTGTGGCCAGCGGCCGCAGCTGCAGAGGCAAGACCGAGGGTGACCGTGGTTTTACCCACGCCACCTTTCTGATTGAGCAATGCAACGATTCGACCCATGGGCAAATGATGTCATGTCAGCAGCGCGATTACTGCGGTGTGTGCATCGACTGTGTCGGAGGCGTCGGTTTCGCTGGCCGACTCGCCCGTGCTGCACAACCGTGGCGCGTGCAGTAATTCGGGCACGGTGCACATTTCGTCGCCAAGGTTCAAGACCACGACAACACGTTGATCACCCCGGGTCCGCGTGTACGCAAGCACGTTGTCGCCGCCGCTGATCATTTCGAAGGCGCCGATGTTGAGCGCAGCGTGGCTGCGTCGTAGCGCCAGCAGTTCGCGGTAGAGGTGAAGTATCGAGCCGGTGTCGGCCTGCAACGTCGCTACGTTTCGAGTCGCGCACTCGGGGGCGAACGGTAGCCACGGGTCTCGGGTCCATCCGTGGTGTGTTTCAGCAGTCCACGGAATTGGAGCGCGGCAACCATCGCGCCCGCCAGGGTCGAGCTGCGTTGCGGGATCGACGACGGCGTCTACGAGCCCGAGTTCCTCGCCCTGATACATGAACGGGGTGCCGGGCAAGGTGAGCAACATCACGGCAGCCACGCGGGCGTCGGTTTCGGCCCCGCCGTAACGCTGACGGTGCCGCGGCACATCGTGGTTTGAGAGCACCCAGGTGGGCCATGCGTTGCGAGATTCGAGATGGCTCAGCGTGTTGGTGATCTTGTTGCGCAACCCAGCGGCGTTCCATTTTGCCCAAAGGAACGAGAAGTTGAACGACAGGTGCAGTTCGTCGTCGTTGCCGTAATAGGCGGCCATCGCTGCCTCGTCGAGGAGGTACACCTCACCGACGCTGGTTCGTTCGCCTGGGTAACTGTCGAGCACGCCACGAATGCCGCGTAGGCGTTGGTGCGTGATCGCGACGTCGTTGAACGGCACATGGCTGATGCCGCGCTCGGCGGCCACCGGTGGATCATCGCGCTCGATGTCTTTGCCGATGAGGTGCACAACGTCCATTCGGAAACCGTCGACACCGCGATCGAGCCAGAACCGAAGTGTGTTGTGCATCGCAGCTTCGACGTCGGGGTTATCCCAATTGAGGTCGGGCTGCTCGCTCAGAAAGCAATGCAGGTACCACTGGCCGCGCTGGTCGTCGTAGTCCCAAGCCGATGAACCCTCGCGAAAAGAGCCAAGCCAGTTGTTCGAAGGTTGGTCCCGCCACACGTACCAGTCGGCCTTTGGGTTGGTGCGATTCGCACGGCTCTCTTGGAACCATGGGTGTTGCTCACTGGTGTGGTTGGGCACCCAGTCGAGCATCAGGCGCATACCGCGGCGATGACAATCGGCGATGAGTTCGTCCATGTCTGCAAGCGTTCCGAAGGTGGGATCGATGTCGCAGTAGTCGCTCACGTCGTAGCCGAAGTCGGCCATCGGCGAACTGAACACTGGCGACAGCCACAGCACCTTGATGCCTAGCCACTCGAGATAGTCGAGACGAGAACGTATGCCTTGCAGGTCGCCGACACCGTCTCCGTTCGCATCGGCGAAACTGCGCGGATAAATCTGGTATACGACTTCTGTCTTCCACCACGCAGCGTTGTTCATGCTGCTCAGCGTAGATAACAGCGGGTGCATGGTCGTGTTGTGGCGCGATTTGCCGGCGAAAATGGGTTCGGGAGACCGAGCTGGCCTGCTTCGGCCGGTCGGTACCTGGCAGATCGCATCATCTGGTGTGGCTCTGAGCAGGGAAATCACTCAAAATACGACGCAGGTCACCTCTGCGATCCGTCTGGTTCCATGCAGCGAACGGTAGGCTTGCACCCGATGTTATTTCTCTAGGTTCGGAGCCCTGCCGTGAAGAAGGGTCGTCATCGCCGCTTTGAAGAAGCGCGAAAGCTGAAGCAAGCTGGTCCCAGTGCACTCGATCTGGGATTTGCGGGCACTGATCAACGTCCTCGCACCGAAGACGATGAGTATGCCGCGCTAGCGGAGAAGTACGGCGTCACCTTCGACGACGAAGACGAAGAGCCCGAAGACTGAATCTGAAGCTGTAATACACCGGAGCCAGCATTTGTCTCCTGCCGCGCTGTGGCCCCCGCCTCAGCTTTGCGGTATCAACGAAACCCGCGGACTATGACCCAATTACGAAATATCGCCCTTGTCGCGCACGTCGACCACGGTAAAACCACACTCGTTGATGCCCTGTTGCGCGCAACAGGCACCTTTGCAGCCCACCAAGCGGTCGTTGACCGTGTGATGGACAGCAACGACCAAGAGCGAGAGCGTGGCATCACCATTCTCGCCAAGGCCGCTTCCATTACATGGAAGGGCACAAAGATCAACCTCGTCGATACCCCCGGCCACGCCGACTTCGGTGGCGAAGTCGAGCGTGCGCTCACCATGGTCGACGGCGTGTTGCTGCTCGTCGACGCTGCCGAGGGCCCATTGCCGCAGACCCGCTACGTGCTGCAAAAGGCTTTGGCGCTCGATCTGCCCGCAATTGTTATCATTAACAAGGTCGACCGTGGCGATGCACGCCCAGAAGAAGTGCTCGACGAGGTGTACCAGTTGTTCATCGACCTCGATGCCGGTGACCACCACATCGACTTCCAGGTCATCTCGGCAGTGGCTCGCGAAGGCCGCTCAATGCGCGGCATTGGCATGCCTGGCCCCGATGAAGACCTATCGGCCCTGCTCGACACCATTCTCGAGACCATTCCCGCCCCTCAGGGCGACCCAACGGCCCCGCTGCAGGCCATGGTCACCACGCTCGACGCCAGCGAGTACCTCGGGCGTCTCGCCATTGGCCGCGTTGTCAATGGCGTCATGCGCCGTGGGGACACCGTTGCATTGCTTGAAGAAGAGTTCGCCGAGGGGCAGCCGCCGCTCAAGCGTCGCCTGAGCCAGTTGATGGCGTTCGAAGGCGTGAGCCGCAACGAAGTGCAAGAACTCTCGGCGGGCGACTTGTTTGTTGTCGCCGGATTCCCCGAGGTCGAGATCGGCGACACCATTGCCTCGGTCGAGTCGCCGGTGGCATTGCCACGCTTGATGGTCGACGAGCCTGTGCTGCGTATGACCTTCGGCGTGAACACATCGCCGTTCGCTGGCAAAGATGGCAAGTACCTCACAAGCCGTCACCTGGTCGATCGCCTCGAAAAGGAACTTCTTGGCAACGTGTCGATCAAGCTGTTCGAGACCGGCTCGCCTGACATCATCGAAGTTGCCGGCCGTGGCGAACTGCAGTTGGCCGTGCTGATTGAGTCGATGCGCCGCGAGGGGTACGAGCTGCAGGTCAGCCGCCCCGAGGTCATCACCAAAGAAGTGAATGGTAAGCGCTTTGAGCCGCAAGAACGTGGCGTCTGCGACGTTCCTGACGACCATGTCGGCACCGTGACCCAAGAATTGGCGCCTCGCAAGGGTCGTGTCACCGACCTTCGCCCCGGCGACGCTGGCCGCACCATTGTCACCTTCGAATGCCCAAGCCGTGGCCTGATTGGCTTCCGTTCGTTGCTGATGACCGTCACCCGCGGTACTGCGCTGTTGCATCAGCATCACCTTGGCTGGATGGCATGGACCGGAGAAATGCCCGATTCCCGTGGCGGTGCGATGGTTGCCGACCGCATTGGTCAGTCCACTGGCTATGCGCTCGACAAGTTGCAGCTCAGCGGCCAATTCTTCATCGCTCCAGGTGAGCAGGTATATGAAGGCATGGTCGTTGGCGAATGTGCCCGTGAAGATGAGATGGTGGTTAACGCCGTTCGTCCGAAGGAAAAGAACAACATTCGAACGCACAGCCATGACGATGCCGTCAAGCTGCCAACGCCGCGCATTCACAGCCTTGAGACGGCTATCGAATGGATTGCCGACGACGAACTCGTCGAGGTCACGCCAAAGAACATCCGCATTCGTAAGAAGCACCTCGCCCTCGAAGATCGTCGTAAGGCGAACAAAAAGAGCAAGTAGGCCATTTCTTGCGACTGGCTGCCGCCTGATGCGAGGCTCAGTTCATACCCAGTTCACAGATGGTGCATAGCGGCGAAACATTGCCGACTTACTCTCGTGACGATGGTTATCTTTGGAAGCGCCGAATCGATAGATGTGGCGCGTCTGCTGCTTGATCTGTTGATTATTGTTACCGCCGCGAAAGTGGTCGCTGAAATTGCTGAGCGTCTTCGTGTGCCAGCGGTGCTCGGTGAGATCGTGGCCGGTGTGCTCGTCGGGCCATCGGTTGTTGGTCTCATCCAGCTCGACGGCGCACGGGGGATCTCGGTTGCCGTGCTCGCCGAGATCGGTGTGCTCTTGCTCCTGCTCTCTGTAGGCATGGAAACAGACCTGGTCGAGCTGCGAAAAGTTGGCGGTGCGTCAATGGCTGTGGCGGTAGTGGGCGTCGTCGTGCCGTTTGCGGCTGGGCTCGGTGTGGGGTTGTTGTTTGGTGAATCGACAAATACGGCGCTGCTGTTTGGGGCTGCGCTCACCGCTACCAGTGTGGGCATCACGGCGCGCGTGTTTGGAGACTTGAGAGCACTTGCCTCAATTGAGTCGCGAATTGTCCTCGGTGCCGCCGTAGCTGACGACGTTCTCGGTCTAATCATCTTGACCGTGGTGGTGAAGGTAGTGACGGGCGGGTCGGTTGGGATTGGCACGGTGGCGCAGACGTTTGGGCTGGCGCTGCTCTTTTTGTTGGGCACCGGACTGCTCGGCGTGTTCGTGGTGCCAAGGTTGTTCCGCCAAATCAGTCGTCGCGCGTCGTCTGGAGCCACCGTGGTCGTGGCAGCGTTCGCCTTGATGATTGGGTTTGCCACCCTTGCTGATCTGGCCAAGCTCGCCTTCATTATCGGTGGCTTTATGGCCGGTATTGCGCTTGGTCGCACAGATCAACACGAGCGCGTCGCAGCCGATTTGGGTGCGGTTGGAAACGTGTTTATTCCGGTGTTCTTCCTGAGCATCGGCATTAATGCCGACCTTTCTGCGATGGCGAAACCCTCGGTTCTCCTGCTCGCCGGCGCGATGACCGTCGTCGCCGTTCTGGGCAAGCTGTGCTCGGCACTGGTCGTGCCGGCGCAGCGCGCCGACCGACTGTTGATCGGTCTCGGCATGATTCCGCGAGGCGAGGTTGGCCTCATCTTCGCCGCGATCGGACTCTCGTCAGGTGTGCTCGACACCGACCAATACGGAGCGCTCCTGATCGTGATCCTCGTCACCACGTTGGTTACCCCTCCGTTGTTGCGCCTACGTATTGGGCAGGGTCCGCGACGCCAAGCTGGGTTCGGCTCGCCGGCGATTGAGGCGGAGCCCGCTGCGGGTTGGATCTCTACAATTGGCGACACCGTTGGATTGGCAGCTATCCCTCCTGTCTCGCAGACCGTTACGGTGGCCCTCGCCGCTGCGCAACATGCGGCGCTTCGGACCCCGTCGGAACCCTTGCTTGACTGGTTCGCACTGCATCGCCAGGCCGATCTGGTCTGGGACGCATCACACACCGCTGCACTGGTTGGCTTACTTCGTGACGATTCGCCACGGTCGTGGCGTTGGCTCGAAGTGACGGGAGTGTTAGAACGTACTCTGCCCGAAGTTGCGACAGCGATGCGGCGACGTCGAGCCGACATGTCCGACCTTGATCCGCTTGGATCTCTGCGCTTTGGTGTGGTCGATCGCCTGCATGCGCAGTCTTCGTCAGGGGTTGGTGAAACTGCGCTCACTGAACTGGACGACGACCTGCTTCTCGCTGCGCTGGTAGCCGACGTGTGCGCGGATACTGAGTCTGCGCAGGGCTTGGCGAGACGTTTTGGAAGTGAAGCTCAGGCAGACCGGATCGTCTCGATTGTGGCAGACGCGAACCTGCTGCGACGCAGAGGCCACGGCCCCGCAGGCTTTGATGAAAACGAGATCTTGCAAATGGCTACGCACCTCGGTAAGGCCCGCCATGCTCGGCTTGCATACGTATTGGCTGTGGCCCTTGGTGACCTCACTCGTGTGGCGAGCGATGTGCTTGCGGCTCAGTACATGCAGGTGCAAGAAGCGCTGCGTCATCCTGATCTCACAGGTGGAGACGCCGACAACCTGGCCGGGACGCGCCGACTTGCGGCCCAGCGTCTCCTCGAAGATGCTGCCCCGATCGAACGACTTCGGCACGCGTCGCACACCTATCTCTTGGCCCACGCTCCCGAAGAGTTGGCGCGTCATGCGCGACTTGTGGAACCGCTGCCGCTCAAAGGCGTGGTGCGAATCGCGGTGAGCCCTGAGCCTGAGCCCGATCATTGGAAGATCGATGTTGCGTGTCGCGACACGGCCGGTCTGCTGGCTCGTTTGGCCGACGCATTAGTGCGTCAACAGCTCGATATCGCTGCCGCCGATCTCACCACCTGGCCAGACGGCGCTGCGCTCTCGAGTTTTGTGGTGCGCACATCGTTACGGCCGAAGGCGGCGGTGTTAGCCCAGGCGTTTGAATCTCGACTCGGTGCGCAGGTGCAGCCGATTGCGCAACCCACGATTTCGCTGACGTTCGATAACGATGCTCTGCCGTGGCTCACCGTGTGCACGGTCACTGGTCCCGACGAACCAGGCGTGTTGCTTGCAGTCAGCAGCGCATTTGCTGCCGCGGGCGCAGTGATTCATTCGGCACGCATCGGATCTGAGCTCGGCCAAGTGAACGATCGTTTCGCTGTCTCCGATCGGTTGAACCGCAAACTGAGCGACGACATCGTCGCCGACGTCCGTTCTGCATTGGCCTCGGGAAGGGTGCAGCGCAGGCGGCGGTGGCCTCGACGTCAGTAATGCCTCGCTGATTGATGGTGTTAACAAACTGGCAACACGAAGGCTCTCGTCCTGAAACCTGAGCTTCGTACTCTGCCTATGTCTCGTCCCAGTGCCGTGCCGAGCGTCGGTGATTTGCGCCGTGCAAACACCAGTCATCTACTTTCAATTGGAGGATTCAGTGCGTAAACGTTTGGCACTTAAGTACGTAGCGGGTGGCCTTTTTGGGGCCTCCTTATCGGGGTTAGTTGTGGGGAGTACTGCATTCGCTGCAGAAGCTGATCCCGTCACTACGTTGGGACACGCAACCAACCTGCTCTGGGTGGTCATCGGTGCAAGTTTGGTTGTTTTCATGCAGGCAGGTTTTGCTCTTGTAGAGACCGGTTTCACTCAGAAAAAGAACGCAGCTCACGTGATGAGTAGCAACTTTGCGATCTTCGGTCTTGGTTTCGTGGGCTTCTTGTTTGTTGGATTCCCATTGGCCTTCGGTGGCTTTGATACGTCCATTTACTTTGGCGATGGTGGCGCTGCGCTGAATGCGGAGCCGCTTCTCGGATCGGGCAACTGGGCGTTCCTATGGCAGGGATGGGGTCATCTTGGCAACAGCGCAACCCCGGCCATGTTGGCAATCTTTCTGTATATGGCTGCGTTCATGGACACCGTTGCCACCATTCCGACCGGCTCGATGGCCGAGCGTTGGAAGTGGAAGAGCTTCGCGATTTGGGGCCTCTTTTGTGGTGCGTTCTACTATCCAATTTTTGCCGCATGGACATGGGGCGGCGGTTGGCTCTCGAAGACCTGGGACACGATGAGCCTTGGTGCTGGGTACGTCGACTTTGCTGGATCAGGTGTGGTGCACGCCGTTGGTGGAGTTGCGGCGCTTGCGGGCGCAATCGTGCTTGGGCCTCGCATCGGCAAGTTTGGGCCTGATGGGAGGCCGCGAGCGATTCCGGGCCACAACATTCCAATGGCGCTGCTCGGAGCTTTGATCTTGTTGTTTGGCTGGTTCGGATTCAACGCAGCCTCGACCTTCGCAGCAACTGATATTCAGTTCGCAACGGTCGCAGCCAACACAGCGATTGCAGCAGCGGTCGGTGCGGTCGTGGCGATGTACTACATCACCTTCAAGACCGGTAAGCCTGATCCTGGAATGATGGTGAACGGCATGTTGGCCGGCCTCGTTGCGATTACCGCTCCGTGCGCGTTCGTTGCGCCATGGGCCGCCGCAGTGATTGGTTTGATTGCGGCGATTCTCGTCATCGAAGCGGTCTTCTTCATCGAGCGTCGCGGTATCGATGACCCAGTAGGTGCCATTGCAGTACATGGTGGCGCCGGGTTGTTCGGTGTGTTGAGCGTGGGCATCTTCGCCAACGGCCAATACGGTGCCGGTTGGAACGGTGCCGTCGATGGCGCTGGAAACCCGATCAAGGTGGAGGGAATCATCCAAGGTAAGTTCGGCCAGTTCGGGGCACAACTGCTTGGTGCGGTTGTGATTTGCACTGTCATTTTCGGCTTTGCGTATGCCTTCTTTACGATCCAGAACAAGTTCACCAAAGGCGGAATTCGTACACCTGAGGATCAAGAGATCCAAGGCGTCGACATCCCCGAAATGGGCGTCCTTGCGTACAACGACTGATCGCGTCTGCACCCCATGACGCAAGACACAATGAGAGTTAACAAGCTTGACCATAGGAGGTTGACAAAGCGATGAAGCTCATCACAGCAGTAGTGAAGCCGTTCAAGGTTGACGATGTGAAGGAAGCCCTGAACAAAATTGGAGTACTCGCAATGACTACTCGAGAGGTCAAAGGTGTCGGTCGTCAAGGCGGGCACACCGAGACGTACCGAGGAGCCGAGTACAAGATTGATTTCGTTCCCAAGGTTCAGATCGAAATTGTGACTGCAGAGGAGCTTGTCGACTCGGTTGTCGACACGATCCGAACTGCAGCCGCCACTGGCAAGATTGGTGACGGCAAGATCTGGGTCACGACAGTTGATCGGCTCGTGCGAATTCGTACCGGCGAGGAAGGCAACGAAGCGATCTAGAGGTGCCTTCGGGCCTTCGAAATATACGAGTGATGACAGCGAGGAGGATCCGCAGTGCGGGTCCTCCTCGTTTCATTTACTTGCGGCGAACCGCTGGATGCGCAACCGGTGTGGCTCGACTTCTCTCGAGTTGTTTCACCAACATCTCGTACACCTTCACTCCGGTGAACTCGATGATCTCGTCGCGCAGGTATTGATACGTGCGCTTGCTGCCATTGAACGCCTCGGAGGTCTCGGTGCACCACCAATGAAAGTCGGTGCCGCCTTCGCCCCAGTCGCGGCGCTTCCATTCGCGCAAGGTGCTGGTGACATGGCCGTGCAGATCGGTGTCTTCGTGAAGGCGAAGGGGGAGTTGCCAACACACGTCGGGCTTCCAGTCGATAGGGCGTTCGCCCACCGCCAGTGCTGCGCTGTGTAGTGCACACCCAGCGCCGCCAGAAAAACCAGGCCGGTTGTGGAAGATGCAGGCGCCATCAATCACGCGAGTGGTGATGGTGCCGTCGGGGTCGGTGGCAGTCCATCCGCCTTCGGCCGCCTCGGCATGGAACTGCCATTGGTCGGCGGTGAGTCGGGCCGAACTTTCGACCACGGTCTGTACATCGGCGTCGTCGATGAAGTGGGCCCCAAAGCTGCAACATCCTTGTTGTAGTTCGGATGCGTCGGTGGACAGCACGCCTTTACATCCGTTGCCCCAGATGCAGTTCCAGCCAGAGCGCAAGAAGGTGGCATCGAAGACCCACGTGCGATGCTCATCGGGGTCATCGAAGCTGATGTATTCGTGCAGGTCGTCGGGTCGGGCCACGCCAAGAAGGTAGCGCGCGACATGCGAATTACACCAGATCGCCAAGAGGTCGAAAGGGTAGGCTGCTCAGACCATGAGCACGCCGCCTACTACCGCCAATCAATTACGCGATGCCTACACGGGCTTCTTCGCAGACCGCGGGCACACGCCAGTTGCGTCGGCGAGCCTCATTCCTCATGACCCAACGGTGTTGTTCACGGTTGCGGGCATGGTGCCTTTCAAGTCGTATTTTGTAGGTGACGAGACGCCGCCTTTCAAGCGCGCCGTGACGGCTCAAAAGTGCGCACGCGCTGGCGGCAAGCACAACGACCTCGACGACGTCGGTCGCACGAAGCGCCACCTTGTGTTCTTTGAGATGCTCGGCAACTTCAGCTTTGGTGATTACTTCAAGAGTGATGCCATCCCGTGGAGCTGGGAACTGGTTACCGAGGTCTTCGGACTCGACGGCGACCGCATCTGGGTCACTGTGCACGAAAGCGACGACGAGGCCGAGCAGATCTGGCACGACCAAGTTGGCGTGCCAATGAATCGCATCCAGCGCTTGGGCGACAAAGACAACTTCTGGCAGATGGGTGATACCGGTCCATGTGGTCCGTGCAGCGAACTACATATCGACCGCGGCCCCAGCTTCGGTCCCGATGGTGGTCCGCTCAACGATCCTCAGGGCGATCGGTTCATGGAGTTCTGGAACCTGGTGTTCATGCAGTTCAACCAGGCCCCCGATGGCACCCGCACGCCGTTGCCAAAGCCATCTATCGATACGGGCGCTGGCCTCGAGCGCATCCTGGCGTTGGTGCAGGGCAAAGACAGTGTTTGGGAAACCGACGTGATGTTGCCGCTCATCGATCAGGCTTCGTCGGTTACCGGCAAGAGCTATCGCGTTGGCGATTACGACGATCGCAACAGTTTCAGCTTGCGCGTGCTTGCCGAGCATGCGCGAAGTAGCACCATGCTGGTCAACGACGGCGTGTTCCCGAGCAACGAGGGTCGTGGCTATGTGCTGCGTCGCATTATTCGTCGCGCCGTGCGCCACGCCTATTTGTTGGGCACCGAGCGTTTGGTGATGCCCGGCCTGGTCGAGACCGCCATCGATGTCATGGGTGGCGCGTACCCCGATGTCATCGCCAACAAAGACTTCATTGTTGGCGTGCTCACCAAGGAAGAAGAGCGTTTCCGTCAAACGCTCAAGACCGGCTTGGTCATTCTCGAAGACGAACTCGCCAAAGACTCCAAGGTGCTCAAGGGCACTACGGCGTTCACGCTGCACGACACCTATGGCTTCCCGCTTGAGCTCACCGAAGAGATCGCTGGCGAGCGCGGTGTCGCCGTAGATCGCGAAGGTTTCGACACCGACATGGCCGAACAGCGCCGTCGCGCCAAGGCCGGCCGCAAATCAAACGCCACCGACGAAGATCAAACCGACATCTATCGCGAACTCAGCGAGCAGTTCGGGGCCACCGAATTCGTGGGCTACACCGACACCACCGCCGAGAGTCGCGTGCTCAGTGTGTACGAGGTCGAAGACGGTGAGATCGAGATCTTCCTCGAACGCAGTGCATTCTACGCCGAGTCGGGCGGCCAGGTAGGCGACACCGGCACCATCACAACGCCCACTGGTGTGGCTGAGGTGCTCGACACCACGTTCGCGCTGCCGGGCTTGCGTCGTCACCGGGCGCGTCTCGTGAGCGGCACCATTGCGGCCGGACAGAATGCAACTGCAGCCATCGATGTCGTTCGCCGAGATGCCATTCGCCGCAACCACACCGGCACGCACATCTTGCACCACGCGCTGCGCGTTGTGCTGGGCGCTCACGTGAAACAGGCCGGTTCGTTGGTCGGTCCCGATCGCCTTCGTTTCGACTTCAGCCATTACTCGGCAGTTACCGACGAAGAGATTGCTCAGATCGAGCAGATCGCCAACACCGAGGTGCTCAACAACGTGCCTGCGCGTTCATACGAGACCACCAAGGATGAAGCCACAGCGCTTGGCGCGATTGCATTCTTCGGCGACAAGTACGGCGACATTGTGCGCGTGCTCGAAGCTGGCAGTTCTGTCGAACTGTGCGGCGGCACCCACGTGAAAGCAACAGGCGATATTGGCACCATCAAGATCGTTGGTGAAAGCTCGGTTGGCTCCAACCTGCGTCGCATCGAGGCGGTCACTGGTTACAACAGCATCGCCTTGTTGCAGCGCGAAGACCGTATGCTCACCGACACCGCTCGACTCGTTGGCGTTGCCACCCACGAAGTGGTCGATGGTGTGCAGCGCAAACTCGACGAGATCAAGGCGCTGAACGACGAGATCAAGGCATTGCGCGCCAAGGCCGCAATGGGGCAGGCCGCCGAGCTTGCTGGCAACTCCACCGGTGGTGTGCTGGTCAGTCGTGTCGATGGCTTGGCACCGGGCGAACTGCGCGATCTGGCACTTGCCGTTCGTCAGCAGGCGGGCATCGAAGCAGTGATTCTGGGTGGGCTCACGCCCACCGGTGGAGTCACCTTGGTGGCAGCAATCACGGCGGCGTTCGGTGGTCAGGCCAGCGACCTCATCAAAGATGCGGCCAAGGCAGTTGGTGGCGGCGGCGGCGGCAAGGGCGACATCGCCACGGCCGGTGGCAAGAACCCCGAAGGCCTCGACCAAGCACTCGAACTCGCTCGACAGGCCGCTACCAACAGGTGAGCGCACTTCGAGTCGGCCAATCGTGAGGGTTCTGGCACTCGACCTCGGCAGCAAGCGCATCGGCGTTGCTGTGAGTGATCGCAGTGGAACCATCGCGTCGCCCTTGGTTGTGTTGCAGAGATCAGGGTCTACCCGCATCGATCACGAGCGCATCAAAGCTCTGGTGATCGAAGAGGAAGCCGAGCGGGTTGTGGTGGGCTTGCCATTATCGATGGACGGCTCAGTTGGCAAGGCCGCGCAAGGCGCCCTCAAGGAAGTGAAGTCGTTAGCTAGCGTGGTCGGCGTGCCCATTGAGACCATCGACGAGCGGCGAACCACGGTGACTGCAGATCAGATGCTCATCGAACGCGGAATGCGTGCGCCCGAGCGTCGGCTCATCATTGACAAGGTTGCTGCTGCGGTTATTTTACAGACGTGGCTCGATGGCCGAGTCGATCGCGAATCGCGGGAGGCGCCTCGTTGAGAACCTTGGGCCCCATCGATCAGTTGCCTCACGGCGACGATGACTGGACGCGAGATCCGTGGGACGACACCGCCTACGCACCAGCAAGCGAGGTAGAGCGCGCACCGCGGCGAGTACGTGTCATGAAGTGGGTACTGCTTGGTGCAAGTGCTTGCGTGATTGTTGCGATCTTGGCGGCCGGTTGTGTTGGGTGGTGGTACATCCGTCAGGTGAACCCATCCGGCGAGGTGACCGCAGCATCGAACTTTACGGTCAACGAGAGCGACACATTGCAAAGCGTCAGTGTGCGCCTTCAGGACGAGGGATTTATTACCAACGCACGGGTGTTTCGATACTACGTAGACCACAAAGGTGGGGTCCGCCTCACGCCGGGCTATTACGAAATTCGCGAGCGAACCCACATGGGCAACATTATGCGGGTGCTCAACACGCCGCCCGAAGCGACCTTCAAGAAGGTCACCTTCCCCGAAGGCTTCACGCTCGAGAAGATGGGCAAACGCGTCGAGCGCGATCTTCCCCCGATGACGGCCGCTCGTTTCGCTGCTGCGGCTTCCAGCGGAACTGTTCGCTCGGTGTATCAGCCTGCGGACTCCACCAGCCTCGAGGGTTTGCTCTTTCCCGACACGTATCAGGTGGCGGGCAGCGAATCGGAGACTCAAGTCATCGAACGCATGGTCAAACTGATGGAGCGCGTTGGTCGTCAAGAAAGCATCGAGGCCGGTGCCGCCGAACTCGGGCGTACTCCCTACGAGGTGTTGGTGGTGGCCTCGATGATCGAGCGTGAGGCCAAGTTTGACATCGATCGGTCGAAGATCGCTCGTGTCATCTACAACCGATTGTTCCTCGCAATGCCGCTGCAGATCGATGCCACGCTGCTGTACGGCCAGCCAGCCGACACACCGTTCAGTGTGCTCAAAGACACCGACACGCCGTACAACAGCTATCTGCACTTAGGCCTGACGCCCACTCCGATCGCCAATCCGGGTCGAGCATCGATCCAGGCTGCGCTGCATCCCGAGCCAAATCCGCCCAGCGGCGACGCGCTGTGTCGCGACCTCGCAACAGGTGAACCGTGCGTGTATCTGTATTACGTGGTCGCCGATGAAGACGGACATCATGTGTTTGGGGCAACATTGCAACAACACGAAGCAAACGTGCAAAAAGCACGAGACGCAGGACTGCTGAAATGATCACTGGCACAACAAAACTTGCGGCGGTTATTGGATCACCCGTGCGACACAGCTTGAGTCCGGTCATCCACAACGCAGCCTTTGCCGCCGGCGCACTCGATTGGGTCTACACAGCGTTCGAAGTGGCGCCTGGCAAAGCAGCCGAGGCGCTTGCGGCCATGGGCGTGCTCGGCATCTCAGGGCTATCGGTGACAATGCCCCACAAAGACGATGTCGCCGCCGCGGTCGACGTGCTCGACCCAGCGGCTCAAGCGCTGCGCACCGCCAACACTGTGGTGCTGCAAGACGATGGCCGCCTCGCTGGCTACAGCACTGATGGCGCTGGTTTTGTGGCGTCACTGCGCGAAGCCGGTGTGGATCCATCGGGTATGACCGTGGCGGTGCTCGGAGCTGGTGGTGCGGCTCGGTCTGTAATCGATGCGCTCGCCCGGGTAGGAATTGATCACATTGTGGTCATTAACCGTTCTGCCGCTCGGGCCGAGGCTGCAGCTCTGCTTGGCATGGGCCGTGCCCGCGTTGGTGATGTCGCTGACATCGCACGTGTTGATCTCGTGGTGAACGCAACTTCTGTTGGCATGGGCAGCGACGAAGCACCATTCGACCTTGCGCTGTTGCGCTCCAGCCAGGTGGTGGCCGACTTGGTGTATCACCCGATCGAGACGGCGCTGCTGCGTGGGGCTCGGCGCTGCGGTGCAACGGCGGTAGATGGCTTGGGGATGTTGGTGCATCAGGCAGTTCTGCAACAACAGCTCTGGACCGGCGTCAGCCCCAATCCTGCTGCGATGCGTGCTGCCGCAGAGCACGAACTCGTGGCTCGCCACGGGTAGCCTGCACCCAATGCTTCGTTATCTCACCGCCGGCGAATCCCACGGGCAAGCGCTCGTTGTCATTGTCGAGGGCTTGCCCGCAGGCCTACCCATCACTGTCGAAGAGATTCAAGAAGAAATGGGTCGCCGCCGTCTTGGCTACGGCCGTGGTCCCCGGCAACGGTTCGAAGCTGACGAAATCACTTTGGTCGGCGGCGTACGGCACGGTCGCACGCTCGGCTCACCCGTGGCTATTGAGATCAAGAACAGCGAATGGTTCCGCAGCGACAAGTGGCACGAAGAGATGTCGCCCGCACCCGGCGTCACAAAGGACCCATTGACCAAGCCGCGCCCCGGTCACGCCGACCTGGCGGGCATGCAGAAATATGGTTTCACCGATGCACGCGATGTGCTCGAGCGTGCAAGCGCGCGCGAGACGGCGGCACGCGTTGCTGCGGGTGCAATTGCCAAGAAATTGCTCGGCACCATCGGCATAGAGATTTTGTCGCATGTTGTTCAGATGGGCCCGGCCCGTTCGAAATCAGCGCAACTCCCAACGATGGCCGACCTCGATGCGATCGATGAGTCGCCGGTTCGTTGTTTCGACAAGTCGGCCGAAGACGCGATGATCGAAGAGATTAAGGCGGCAGCCAAAGACGGCGACTCGCTCGGCGGCATTGTCGAGGTGCTGGCCTACGGGCTGCCAGTGGGTCTCGGCAGTCACGTGCACTGGGATCGCAAGCTCGACGCGTTGTTGGCGCAGGCCGTGATGAGTATTCAGGCTGTAAAGGGTGTCGAGATCGGCGACGGTTTCGAGGTTGCAGGCATGCGTGGAAGCGTCGCTCACGACGCCATCTCGTGGGACGCGGCAACCGGCACATATCGCCGCAAGACCACGTTGGCGGGTGGCACCGAGGGCGGCATGACCACGGGCGAAGTGATGGTGGTGCGTGCAGCGATGAAGCCATTGGCCACACTTAACATTCCAACGCTGGGCACGGTCGACATCATCACCAAAGAAGCCACCGTCAGCTTCAAAGAGCGCACCGATGTCACCGCAGTTCCTGCGATGGGCGTGGTGGCGGAGACCATGGTTGCGCTGGTGCTTGTAGCCGAGGCGCAGCGCAAGTTTGGCGGCGACACGGTCGACGAATTCGTACGCAACGCAGCGGCATATAACGAATCGTTGCGATGAGCGCAGCCGGCAATCGCCGCATTGTTTTGGTTGGCATGATGGGCTCTGGCAAAACCACGGTCGGCAGAGTCTTGGCGTCTCGTTTGCGATGCGATCTGCTCGACACCGACGCAGTCCTAGAAGCCCGCGAGGGACGTACGGTGCGCGATATCTTTGCCACTGATGGCGAAGAGGTATTCCGTGAGATCGAATCCGAAGTCCTCAGCGAGTTACTCGCCCAACCCGGAGCATCTGTGATTGCCGCGGCTGGCGGCGTGGTGCTGCGTCAGCAAAACCGCGACGCGCTGCGCGCCAGCGGAGCCCGAGTTGTATGGCTCAGCGCCGACCCGGGCATGCTCGCCGACAGAGTCAAAGGCGGTGTGCATCGCCCGTTGCTCGACGATGACCCTGAGGGCACGTTGCGGCTGATGTATGAACAGCGCGAGGCCTTGTATCGCGAGGTCGCCGACGTGATTGTCACCGTCGATGGTCGGTCGGTAACCGAAGTTGTCGAGGCGGTGTTGCGATGAGCAACGTGCGCTCCGTGCATGTCGAACTCGGCGACCGCAGCTACGACGTACTCGTTGGCTCAGGAGTGCGCAGCGAACTCGCTGCGATGCTGCCTAAGTCGGCGCGCCGGGCCGCCATCATCACTCAAACAGGCATCCCGCTCGCGGTCGATCCAGGCATACCTCACGAGGTCTTTGTCATCGGTCAGGGCGAAGAACACAAGTCGTTGGCCACTATCGAAACCCTGTGCCGCGGGTTTGCCAACATGGGGCTCACTCGTAACGACGTGATCATCGGGCTTGGCGGGGGCATGGTCACCGACATCGCCGGATTCGCCGCTGCGTCGTGGCACCGAGGCATGGCCGTGGTGCACGTGTCCACCACGTTGGTCGGCATGGTCGATGCTGCCATCGGCGGCAAGACCGGCGTCAACCTGCCCGAGGGCAAGAACCTCGTTGGCGCTTATTGGCAGCCCAGTGGGGTGTTGTGCGATCTCGATGCACTCGCCACCTTGAGTCCCCGCGAGATGCGCTGCGGCATGGGTGAGATGGCCAAGTACCACTTTCTTGCAGGCGACGATCTGCTCAGTTTGGAACTGGTCGATCGTATCGCTCGGTGTGCGCAGATCAAGGCCGACATCGTGGGTGTCGACGAGCGCGAAGGCGGGCGCCGAGCACTGCTGAACTACGGACACACGTTGGCCCACGCACTCGAGATCGTCGGCGACTTCTCACTGGCACACGGCGAGGCCGTAGCTATCGGACTCATCTACGCGGCGCATCTCGGGTACGAGTTGGGACGCATCTCGAGGGCGCGGGTGCAGCAGCACTACGACGTTGTGGGTGGCCTGTACGAACTCAACACATCGCTGCCCGAGTTCGATCATCAGATGCTTCTTGGCCTGATGGGTCGCGACAAAAAGGCACTCGATGGCCTCACCTTTGTGCTCGACGGCGATAACGGTGTCGAGGTTGTCGCCGGGGTGCCAGACGATGCGGTGCTCAACGCTCTACGATCGATGGCCGAGGCCTGATATCGGCACAACGATTGGAATCGCATGACAACCCACCTCTCGCGCAGGCAGTTACTGGCGCTGGCGGCGTCTGTGCCGGTGGCGCTCACGCTTGGTTCTTCGGTGCTCGCAGAATCGCCAGTGCAAGCGTGCGCGTTTGTGCCGGTCACACCTTCGCGCCTTGCCGAGACGCGGGTATCCGAGGGTCAATTTGGTTTCACGCGAATCAATTCGCGCACCATTCGAGTACAGATAGCTGGACGCAATGCTGTGCCCGCAAATGCGGCAGCAGTGGTGCTCAACGTCACCGCCACTAACGCTGTGGCGGCCGGTTACGTGTCTGTCTACCCGACCGGCACGGCGCTTCCTGAGGCTTCGAATCTCAATATCGATCGCGCCGGACAGATTGTTGCCAACCTGGTGACCGTGATGCTGGGCACTGATGGTTCGGTAGATATCTACTCGTCGCAACTGAACGACATTGTGGTCGATATCGGCGGCGCGTACATCCCGCAGGCATCCCCAGTGAGCGCGGGTCGTTTCGTTGCGCTTCCTACAGCGTTCCGGGCACTCGACACGCGCGAGCGCGGCTTTGGGGTCGGCTCCGGTCAAACCGAATCGGTCAGCGTTGCTTCGGTTGTGCCCACCAATGCAATTGCAGTCGTGGTCAACCTCACGGTCACGGAATCGAACGGTCCCGGATTCTTCACAGCGTTCGCCGCCGGAGCAGACCGTCCAGACTCTTCGAACCTCAATGCTGATGCCGCTGGACAGACTCGGGCGAACCAAAGCATCGTTCCCGTCGGTACTGGTGGCTCGGTGTTCGGCATCAATGTCTTTGCGTCGTCGGGCGGTCATCTCATCGTTGATGTCGCTGGCTACTTCACCGGTTCAAGCGCTGCCGAAGACATTGCGGGACTGTTTGTCCCTAGTGCTCCATCTCGAGTGCTCGATACCCGAACGGCTGGTAGCTATGGCCGTCTGCAGGCTGGTTGGACTGCCGAGTTCGACTATTCGGGACGCGCTGCCTCGCAAGCGGTGGTGGTGAACCTGACCACAACTCAGACGCGCGGTGCTGGCTACTTCACTGGGTACCCAGCGCGCACCAGTCGTCCAGTGGCGTCGAACCTCAACGCAGTCGGCGCTGGGCAGACCGTGGCCAACCACGCGATTCTTCGCACCTCAACTGCTGGCGTGGCGGTATTCACCCAGCGCGGCGGACACCTGGTGGTCGACGTCGCTGGCTACTTCATCGGATCGCCTTCTGCCGTCGTCTCGCTGTCAGCCGCCGAGAATCCGCCGCCTGGTGCCTCGCAACTGCCGTACGCCTTGCATTTGCCGAGCATCGGAGTGAATGGCTACGTCGTCGAGGGCGTCGCAGATTCGATCGTTGACAAGGGTTTGGTGGGGCATTGGCCCGAGGTGGGTCTCGCCGGCGAGAACAGTCACATGGTGTTGTTCGGCCATCGCACCAAATTCGGCAGCATCTTCAAGAACTTGCATTTGGTCGGCCCTGGTTCAGAGCTCATTCTTGAGTCTCCGGGCGACGATGGCCGCGTGTATCACTACCAGTTTGCGCGTCGCGATATCACTGGCGAAACCAACGCTGAGATCTTTGGAATCGGCTTGGGCGCTCCGCTGCCAAACGTGTCGTTGGTTGCGTGCTCAAAGACCAACTTTTTACCCACTTCTAACCGATACCGAATAGTGGTCACCTTCTCGTTGGTGCGGGTCGATCCGGGCTGAGCTGTTGCCTCCTCCCGGCTCTCAGTGGTTATCCGGCGAACGGCGAGCCTTCGAACGAGTCAATGGTGCTAAATGTTTCGACCGCTGCTCGCTTGAGCTTTGTTGGCTGATGCACTGGGTGGCCCAAAAAGATTGTTGATGCCAGCGCGTATGTTGGTGGCAAACCGAGTACTGAGGCAGCGAGTGGTTCCGCGCGAGACAGAAACGTTGTCATCACGCCGCCGAGTCCGCGGCTACGGGCGCTCAGCAACACGTTCCAGCAGAACGGGTAGATGGATCCACCGCCGGTAATAGCTGGCCGCTCGAGGTCTTTATCCATCATTGCGATGCAGCCAAGGTCGGCGGCCACGACCAGCACGACCGGCACGTCGACGATGTTGTCGAGCAAGTCGTTTGGGGTGTGTCCGGGAGTGACTGTGGTGAGCGCATAGTTGGCCGGAGGTACGGCGGTGAAGGGCGTGACACCGGTGCTGCCGATGGCGACATATTCGTCCCACACGGGTTTCATCAGGCCGCCAATGGCCCGTCGCTGAGCTTCGCTCTTCACAATGACTACACGCCATCCCTGACGGTTGCCTCCACTGGGAGCGAAGCGAGCATCGTCGAGCATTGCGTACACGGTTGCGTCGTCGACGGGTTCGTCTGTGAATTGCCGAACAGAGCCAGTGGTGCGGATAGCCGTTGAAATTTCCACGGGCTCAGTATGTCAGACGGGTCTGGGGTCAGCCTTCGGCAACCTTGCGACGGACCACATTGAGCGCCGAACCGGCCTTGAACCACTCGACCTGCTCGGGGCTGAAGGTCTGCACGCCCTCGAACTCGATAATGGTGCCGTCGGACTTCACGATCTGGCAGTGCATGTTCGTGCCGGGCACCGGAGGAAGATTGAGCACGTTGATGCGGTCGTCTTGCTCGATGAGGTCGTAGGTGTTTGGGTCGGCGAATGTGAGCGGCAGCATTCCCTGCTTCTTCAGGTTTGTCTCGTGAATGCGAGCAAAGCTGCGGGCGAAGATTGCAGCGCCACCGCGATAGCGAGGCTCCATCGCTGCATGCTCGCGTGACGACCCTTCGCCGTAGTTTCGGTCGCCGATGGCGCACCAGCGAAGACCGGCCTTGCTGTATGCGCGGGCCAAGTTCGGGTAACTGTCGATATCGCCGTTTATGGCGCTCTTGCCCTCGCCGACTGCGTTGGTGAATGCATTGACGGCACCAATGAACAAGTTGCCGCTGATGTTCTCGAGGTGACCGCGATAGGTGAGCCACTTGCCTGCCGCCGAAATGTGGTCGGTGGTGCACTTGCCCTGGGCCTTCATGAGCACCGGCAGACCGATGAGATCGTTGCCGTCCCACGCTGCGAATGGCTCGAGCAACTGCAGGCGGTCGCTGGTGGGTGAGACCTCAACAACAATGCCTGATCCGTCGGCCGGGGGAGCGGTGAAGGTGTTCGTGCCTGGGTCGTAACCGTTGGCTGGAAGCACCTCGCCAACCGGAGCGTTGAGCTTGACCTCGGCGCCATCGGCGTTGGTTATGGTGTCGGTGGTGGGGTCGAAATCGAGGCGACCAGCAAGGGCCAGCGCAATCACGGTGTCGGGCGAGGTGACGAAGCTGAGCGTGTTTGCCGAACCGTCGTTGCGCTTCGGGAAGTTGCGGTTGAAGCTGTTGACGATGGTGTTCGGCTTACCGTTCGCCGATGCCGGGCGATCCCATTGGCCGATACATGGGCCGCAAGCGTTGGCCAGCACGGTTGCTCCGATGGCCTCGAGATCGGCGAGCAGGCCATCGCGTTCGATAGTTGCACGGATCTGTTCTGAGCCGGGGCTGATGAGCAGATCGGTCTTGGTGCGCAAACCCATCGCCGCCGCCTGGCGTGCGACCGAAGCAGCGCGTGTGATGTCTTCGTACGAACTGTTGGTGCAGCTACCAATGAGTGCAGCGCTGATTTCGAGCGGCCAATCGTTGGCGCGGGCCTCGGCTCCGACAGCAGCGCCGACGCGGTTGGCGCGGTCAGGGGTGTGCGGGCCGTTGATCAGCGGCTTCAAGGCGTCGAGGTCGATTTCGATGACTTGGTCATACAGCGCGCCGTCGTCGGGACGCAGATCGCTGACCACCTGATCGGCTGCTGCAGCGATGTCGGTGCGGCCGGTGGCCTTGAGGTATGCGGCCATGTTTTGGTCGTAACCGAACACGCTGCAGGTGGCCCCAATTTCAGCGCCCATGTTGCAGATGGTGGCCTTGCCGGTGGCCGAGATCGAGTCGGCGCCAGCGCCGAAATATTCGACGATTGCTCCGGTGCCCCCCTCGACGGTGAGTACGCGAGCGACCTCGAGGATCACGTCCTTTGGCGATGACCATCCGCTGAGTGTGCCGTTGAGCTTGATGCCAATGACCTTGGGCCAGCGCACGTTGAATGGGAAGCCGGTCATCACGTCGACGGCGTCGGCGCCGCCGACACCAATGGCCACCATGCCAAGGCCGCCAGCGTTGGGCGTGTGGCTGTCGGTGCCGATCATCATGCCGCCGGGGAATGCATAGTTCTCGAGCACCACTTGGTGGATGATGCCACTCCCTGGACCCCAAAAACCGATGGCGTATTTGGCTGACACCGAGCGCAAGAAGTCGTAGACCTCGCGGTTGGTGTCGACGGCCACGCCCATGTCGATCCGTGCGCCAACCTTGGCTGAGATGAGGTGGTCGCAATGCACGGTGCTGGGCACCATTGCCGACGACAGGCCCGCAGTCATGAACTGCAGCAGCGCCATCTGCGCTGTTGCGTCTTGCATGGCTACTCGGTCGGGGTTGAAGTCGGCGTAGCTTGCGCCGCGCTCCATCTCTTGCGACTCGGGGTCGAGCAGGTGGTTGATGAGGATCTTCTCAGTGAGCGTGAGTGGGCGGCCAAGGCGGCGGCGCCCAAGCTCTGCACGATGGGCGAGTTTGGCGTAGACGCCTTGCACCAATTCGATCGGAGTTCCTGCGGTGACGGCCATGTGATTGCCCCTTGTGCTTGCCAGCGGATGTAGACAAGTATAAGACAAGTGTTTTTGATGGTCAAACCAACCGACTACAGGTGGTGAAACAACGATGAGAACAATCAGGTATCAACAGATCGCCGATGAGCTTCGCGACCGCGTCGCTGCCGGAAGCTATGCAGCAGGTCGTGTGCTCCCCAGCGAAGCCGAACTGTCGGCCGAGTTCGACGCCAGCCGGGTCACTATTCGACGTGCGCTCGAGACGCTGCGAGACGAAGGACTTGTCGATGCTCGCCAAGGCTTTGGGTGGTTCGTTGCGGCGGCACCGTTGCGTCAAACGCTCGGGCAACTTGTCACCATCGAGGGGCAAATGGCCGAGAGTGGCGTCGAACCGCAACGCAAGATCATCGAGTTCGCGTTTGTCCCTGCCTCAGGTCGGGTTCGTGCAGCGCTCAAATCCGACAACGTGTTGCGGGTGAAGCGCATCAACCTCGCCGATGGCGAGCCCTTCGCAGTGGTCACCGTGTGGTGCCCGGCCGAGTTGGGCCAGCACTTGTCCCGGCGCGATGTCGAGCGTTCGCCGTTTTATGAACTGCTCGGCATTGCTCTTGGCGGCGCAACGCAAACCATTGGAGCCGACTCGGTTACCCCCGCCGACGCAGCCTTGCTTGGCGTGCCTGTGGGTTCGCCGGTGTTGTGCTGCGAGCGACTCACCAAAGACACCCACGGCCGTCCGGTGCTGCTATCCGAGCATGTGTTTCCAGCGCATCGCACCGAGTTTGTTGTCGATCTGCCCCATGCGGCGGCGTCGGTTGCTCCAACTGGTCTACGCCTCGTCGAATAGTCCACTGTGGCGCTCGTTTTGAGCTGACACAATTTGCTGATGCGTACTCGTAGGTTTGTTCAGGTTGATGTGTTCACCGCTGAGGCCTATCTCGGTAATCCGTTGGCGGTTGTGTGCGATGGCGAGGGGCTCTCGACCCACGCAATGCAGCGCTTTGCTCACTGGACGAACCTCTCCGAGACGGCGTTCTTGTTGGCGCCATCAAACCCTGCGGCCGACTATCGGGTGCGCATCTTCACACCCACGGTTGAGCTTGGGTTCGCTGGCCACCCAACGTTGGGCTCGTGTCACGCGTGGTTGCTTGGCGGGGGAGTGGCGAAGCGGTCGGGGTTGGTGGTGCAAGAGTGTGGTGCCGGATTGATTCGGGTGCGGCATTCCGATCAGCAGCTTGCATTCGCTGCTCCGCCGTTGCGGCGTGCCGGCCCCGTGAACGAAGCGACGGTGGCTCAGATCGCGAGAGTGCTCAACATAGAAACCTCTGCCATCATCGACAGCCAATGGGTCGACAATGGTCCGGGTTGGGTGGCCGTAATGCTTCGCGATGCTGACGCCGTGCTCGCGCTGAAGCCTGCGTTTGTCGAAGGCCTCGACATAGGTGTCGTTGGCATGTATCCGGCTGGCTCACCGTGCGCTTACGAGGTTCGCGCATTCTTCGCGAAGGATGGCGGCACGGTCGAAGATCCGGTCACCGGAAGTCTCAACGCTTCGCTTGCGCAGTGGCTGCTGCGAACATCTCGAGTCGTTGCTCCCTACACGGCAAGCCAGGGAGTCGCTCTCGGGCGCGCCGGACGCGTCTACATCAGCACTGAAATCGATGGCGCCGACAATGAAGGCGCCGACGTTTGGGTCGGCGGCCACTGCGTTACATGCGTGAGTGGCTCGGTTGATCTGTAGGCAGTCGAGTCAGGTTGGGTGGAACGCGTTTCCAACCAGTTCGGCAACGACCTCGGTGACATCAAGAGCGGCGCTAGTGGCGATGTCGTCCTCGTACCCGCGAGCGAGCAGTTCTCGGCCAGAACCCGATGCGCACAGAGCTTCGAACAAGCGTGGGCGGGCTTGATGAAAGGCGGCACGCGCTGCGGCAGCCTCAGGTGAGCAACACGGCGCTGCTACGGCGCCCGAAGGGTCGAGTGCGTTGAGCACAGCGCCAGCGCCGATGAGGTCTTCGATGGCGGGCCTCATCGACCCGGTGGAATCGCCCCAACGTTCGCCTGCCGCGATGACGCCGATTGAGGTCTGGTCATCCTTGCCCCCACGGGCGATAGCGAGGGCGTGCTGCGCGGTAGCGGTTGCGTTGCGTAGCGAACCGGCGAGTATGCGGGGGGCTCCAAATTCGCGGGCGATAAACGACAGTGCAGAACCGTTTGGCGATGGCAACACGATGCGCGAACCAGATTGCGACGTCAGCAAATCTGTGGGCGACAACGAATAGCCTCCGTGTTCGCGAAGCCCGCCGAACGCGGCGTTGTTCGCTGCCGCGTACGCCTGCAGTTCGTCGCCAGTCGATGGATATGGAAGCACGGTGCAACCGCTCTCAACTGCGGCGCACACAGCGGTGGTGAAGCGAAGGATGTCGACGATGACGACCACGTCGACATGTGGCGCCAGGGAGCGGAGGCCTTCGGTGCCCCAGTCGAAGCGATACGCGAAGCCGTGCTGGCTGTTGTGCAGGTGACCTGCTGTCACCATTTGTCCCAGTGCAGCACAGGAGCGAGCGGCATGCGCTTAGCCGACTTGAAGTCGGTGCCGATCGTGTACGCGATGGGGAACAAGCCACCCTGAGTGACTTCGTCGAACGGGATGCCGAGGATTTCGGCAGCTTCGCGCTCGCCGTTGTTCATCAGGTGAATGGTGGTCCACGCCGAACCGATACCGCGTTCGCGGGCGGCGAGCATGAAGCTCCACACGGCAGGCAACAACGAACCCCACGAACTTGCCGCAGCCATCACCGGAGCGTTGTCGAGGCGGCCGGTGATGCACGGGATGAGCATGAGCGGTGACCGGTGGAAGTTCTCGGTGAGGTACATCGCTGATTCGGTGACGCGGCCGGCCTGCTCGGCGCGCATGTCGCCTTCGGCGTATCCGGCGCTGCGCGGGTTCTGCGCGTACTGCATGAAGTTGGTCTTGTAGATGTCGGCGAGGGCCTTCTTCTTGGCCGCATCTTCAACAACGAACCAGTGCCAGCCTTGGCTGTTTGAGCCGGTTGGCGCCTGCAGCGCGATCTCGAGACACTCTTCGACAACCGTGCGCTCGACAGGTCGATCGAAGTCGAGGCGCTTGCGTACGGAGCGCGTGGTGTTCAGGACTTCGTCGGCCGAGAGGTTCAGATTCATCGTCGCAGTGTGCCATGAACAAGCCTGCTCTGCCAGACTGAGGAAATGTCCGACCGCGTATCAATCTCGATTTCCAATGGTGTTGCCGACGTTCGCATGAACCGGCCCGACAAGCGCAATGCTCTCGACGGGGCCATGTTCTTGGCAATCGCCGCAGCCGGCGAGCGACTCAAGACTGAGCCCGGCGTGCGCGTGGTGGTTCTGTCGGGCGAAGGTGCGTCGTTCTGCGCCGGCCTCGACTTCAGTTCGTTTCAGGAAATGGCTGGTGGGGCATCGGCCGATGATGCCGCAGCCGATGGCGGCAACGGCAACCCTGGAGCGATGAAGGATGGTCGCATTACCCATCTCGCTCAGCAAGTGGCTTGGGTGTGGCAGGAGATTTCGGTTCCGGTCATTGCTGCCGTGCATGGCCACGCATTGGGCGGCGGCATTCAGATCGCTCTCGGTGCCGACATTCGTATTGTGCATCCCGACACCAAGATGTCGGTACGCGAAGTGCACTGGGGCCTCGTGCCCGACATGACCGGCACGCAGATGTTGTCATCGTTGGTACGTCCCGACATTGCTAAAGAACTCACGTTCACGGCTCGGGTGTTCAGCGGCCGCGAGGCCTTCGAACTGGGCCTAGCTACCCGCCTCAGCGACACACCGCTCGAAGATGCCTTGGCGATGGCTCATGAGATCGCGCACCGCAGCCCGGGCGCAGTGCGCGGATCTAAAGAACTGATCAACCGCATTGCCAATGCTGGTGCCGCCGAGCAGTTCGCCGAAGAGCGTCGCGTGATCGGTGCCCAGATTGGATCGCCAAACCAAGTTGAGGCTGTCAGTGCGAACTTCGAAAATCGCGAGCCACGCTTCATCGATTGACGAGTGGACGACAGTCATGTTGCCGAATAATTGATTGTCGAAACTGCGCCGTTCCCGTAGCATGACGTAGACCGTTCGGGCCAGCGTCGTCCCGAGCGTCCACCAAGCCAAACCGACTTCAGTGGATGTGGACGATGCACAACAATTACCCTGCGCCCTATGGGCTCTATGACCCACGGTTCGAACACGACGCCTGCGGCGTGTCGTTCGTTGCCAACATCAAAGGTGTGCCCAGCCGCGCCATCGTCTCGATGGGAATCGCCGCGCTGTGCAACATGGAGCATCGAGGCGCAACCGGAGCTGAGGCTGACACGGGCGACGGCGCCGGAATCTTGATCCAGATCCCCGACGCGTTTCTGCGCGCCGTGGTCGATTTCGAACTGCCCGCGGTTGGCAGCTACGCAACCGGCCTCGCTTTCTTGCCGGCCGATGCCAACGATGCCGACAAGGCTGCAGCATCGATTGAGTCGCTGCTTGCCGACGAGGGTCTGCGCGCCCTCGGCTGGCGCTCTGTGCCAGTCGATCCGTCGTGCCTTGGTGCAGGCGCCCGCCAAGTGATGCCGATCATTCGTCAGCTGTTCGTTGCCGACACCGACAAATCCAGTGGCCTCGACCTTGATCGCAAGCTTTTCGTTGCTCGCAAGCGCATCGAGCACGAGCTTCCTGCCGAACAGGGAACGTATTTCCCGTCGCTGTCGAGCCGGACAATGATCTATAAGGGCATGTTCACCACGCCGCAGCTTGCGGTGTTCTTCACCGACCTGAGCGACCAGCGCGTCGAAAGCGCGTTGGCCTTGGTGCACAGCCGCTTCAGCACCAACACGTTCCCAAGTTGGGCGTTGGCGCACCCGTACCGCTACATCGCTCACAACGGCGAGATCAACACAGTGCAGGGCAACCGCAACTGGATGCGCACGCGTGAAGCGTTGCTCAGCAGCGGCATGCTGCCCGGCCTCGAGCGCGCCTTCCCGATTTGCACCCCCGGTGGTTCTGACTCGGCGAGCTTCGACGAAGTGCTCGAACTGTTGCACCTTGCTGGACGCTCGCTGCCTCACGCGATGTTGATGATGATCCCCGAAGCGTGGGAGAACAACACCAACATGGACCCGGCGCGGCGTGCGTTTTATCGGTTCCATTCGTCGTTGATGGAGCCATGGGATGGCCCCGCCAACGTCGCCTTCACCGATGGCACAGTGATCGGTTCGGTGCTCGACCGCAACGGGCTTCGCCCAGGTCGTTATTGGGTCACCGACGACGATCTCGTGGTGATGGCGAGCGAGAGCGGCGTCATCGACATCGACCCAGCGCGCATCGTGAAGAAGGGTCGTTTGCAGCCTGGCCGCATGTTCCTCGTCGACACAGCGCAGGGTCGCATTGTGAGCGACGACGAAGTGAAGAGCGGTCTGGCCAGCGAGCATCCGTATCAAGAGTGGCTCGATCAGGGATTGGTTGAGCTCAACGATCTGCCAGCGCGTGAGCATGTCGAGTTCAGTCATTTCAGCGTGTTGCGTCGCCAGCAGGTATTTGGTTACACGCACGAAGAACTCAAGATCATTGTGGGTCCAATGGCCAAGGCGGGCGCAGAGCCGCTCGGCTCGATGGGCTCAGACACACCAATTGCTGCGCTCAGCGATCGGCCACGGCTGTTGTTCGATTACTTTCAGCAACTGTTCGCGCAGGTCACCAACCCGCCGCTCGACGCGATTCGCGAAGAAGTTGTCACCGCCGTTGGCTCAACGGTTGGTCCCGAGCACAACTTGCTTGCGCCCGGCCCAGACAGCTGCCGTCAGTTGGTGTTGCCGTTCCCTGTGATCGACAACGACGAACTCGCCAAGATCATCCACATCAACGACGACAACCAGCACCCTCAGCTCAAGGCTGTGACCATCAGTGGTCTGTACAAAGTTGCCGGTGGCGGACTCGCTCTGTCGGGAGCGCTCGATGCCATTCGCTCAGAGGTGAGCAACGCCATCGACGACGGTGCGCGCATCGTCGTGCTCAGCGATCGCAATAGCGACGAAGTGCTGGCACCGATTCCATCGTTGCTGCTTACCGCAGCGGTTCATCACCACCTCATTCGTGAAAAGAAGCGCACCCAGGTCGGCCTCGTTGTTGAGTGTGGCGATGCCCGCGAAGTGCACCACATGGCACTGCTGGTGGGCTACGGCGCCGGAGCAATCAACCCATACCTCGCGTTCGAATCCATCGAAGACATGATTCGCGAAGACCTCAATGGGCTGGGCGGCATGGATCCGCACAAGGCCCTCAAGAACTTCATTAAGGCCAGTGGTAAGGGCGTGTTGAAGGTGATGTCGAAGATGGGCGTCAGCACCGTGGCGTCGTACACCGGCGCGCAGATCTTCGAAGCCATTGGTCTGGGTGAAGATCTCGTTGAGCAGTACTTCACCGGAACAGTCAGTCGTCTCGGCGGCATCGGCATCGAGCACATCGCAACCGGGGTGGCTGCCCGCCACGCTCATGCGTATCCGTCGAACCCAGAACGGCGGGCGCACCGCAAGCTCGAACTCGGTGGCGAATACCAGTGGCGTCGCGAAGGCGAAGTGCATCTGTTCAACCCAGAGACGGTGTTCAAGCTGCAGCACGCCACGCGGGCGAAGCGTTACGACATCTTTAAGCAGTACACCGCTCTGGTCGACGACCAGTCGAAGAAGTTGGCCACCTTGCGCGGCCTGTTCGATTTCGACAACAGCACCCGCGAGCCAATCTCGATCGATGACGTTGAGCCAGTGAGCGAAATCGTCAAACGCTTCTCTACGGGTGCAATGAGCTATGGCAGTATCAGCGCCGAGGCCCACGAGACGTTGGCTATCGCAATGAACTCCATCGGGGCGAAGAGCAACACCGGCGAAGGCGGCGAAGACAGCGACCGTCTGCACGACCCGCAGCGCCGCAGCAGCATCAAGCAGGTGGCCAGCGGCCGCTTTGGTGTCACCAGCGAGTACCTCGTGAACGCCGACGACCTGCAGATCAAAATGGCGCAGGGAGCGAAGCCTGGTGAGGGTGGACAATTGCCCGGCCACAAGGTGTATCCGTGGATTGCCAAGACGCGTCACAGCACGCCGGGCGTTGGTCTCATCAGCCCGCCGCCTCACCACGACATCTACTCGATTGAAGATCTCAAGCAGTTGATCCACGACCTCAAGAACGCCAACCCGCTTGCCCGTGTGCATGTGAAGCTCGTCGCCGAAATGGGCGTCGGCACGGTGGCGGCAGGCGTGAGCAAGGCGAAGGCCGATGTCGTGCTCATCAGTGGTCACGATGGCGGCACAGGCGCATCACCGCTTACGTCGTTGAAGCATGCCGGTGGACCATGGGAACTTGGTCTCGCCGAGGCTCAGCAGACCTTGTTGCTCAACGGTCTGCGCGATCGCATTGTGGTGCAGACCGATGGTCAGCTCAAGACCGGTCGCGACGTGGTTGTTGCCGCATTGCTCGGTGCTGAGGAGTTTGGTTTTGCAACGGCTCCTTTGGTGGTCAGCGGTTGCGTGATGATGCGTGTTTGTCACCTCGACACGTGCCCAGTGGGCGTTGCCACGCAAAACCCGGAGCTTCGTGCTCGGTTCAGCGGTAAGCCCGAGTTCGTCGTCAACTTCATGCACTACATCGCTGAAGAGGTTCGCGAACTCATGGCCCGCCTCGGCTTCGCCACGATGGTCGAAATGATTGGCCATGTCGAGATGCTCGATACGCGTGCGGCGGTCGATCACTGGAAGGACTCGGGCCTCGATATCAGCCCGATCCTTGCTGTACCGCAGAACCCCTATGGGCAGACGATGCACCAGTCGGTCGGGCAAGATCACGGCCTCGACATCGCCCTCGATCAGCAACTGATGGCGCAGTCACAAGATGCCATCAACAACGCAACGCCGGTTGCGTTCGAGATGCAGATTCGCAACGTGAACCGCACCGTTGGCACGATGCTCGGCAACGCAATCACCAAGAAGTGGGGTGGTGCAGGTCTACCTGATGGCACCATCAAGATTCACTTCCGTGGTTCGGCCGGACAGAGCTTCGGCGCGTTTGTGCCTGCCGGTATCGAGATGCGTCTTGAAGGCGACGGCAACGACTACGTCGGTAAGGGCCTCAGCGGGGGCCGCGTCATTGTGCACCCTGATCGCCGAGCAACATTCGTGGCCGAAGACAACGTCGTTGCCGGCAACGTGATCGGTTACGGCGCCACCGGCGGCGAGATCTTCTTGCGCGGTGTCGTGGGCGAGCGTTTCTGCGTTCGCAACTCGGGCGCTACAGCGGTTGTCGAAGGTATCGGCGACCACGGCTGCGAGTACATGACCGGTGGGCGGGTGCTGGTGCTTGGTCCGACGGGCCGCAACTTTGCGGCCGGCATGAGCGGCGGCATCGCCTACGTGTACGACCCGTCGAACACGTTCGCTGCGTTGGTGAACTACGACATGGTCGATCTCGAACCACTCGATAGCGACGACATTTCATTCCTTTCGAGCATCGTGCAACGGCATGTCGATCTCACCGGATCATCGGTGGGCGCCCGGGTCGTTGAGAACTGGGACGAAGCAGTCAGCTCGTTCCGCAAGGTGATGCCACGTGACTACAAGCGGGTGCTCGCAGTCATCCGTGAGGCGCAGGCCGCTGGTCTGAGCGAAGAACAAACCAATGCTCGAGTGATGGAGAGTGTGTGATGGGTGAAGCCACAGGGTTTTTGAAATGGCAACGCGATACTCCTTCTCGTCGCCCAGTGCCGGTGCGTCTGCGCGACTGGAAAGAGGTCTACGAGCCGTTCGATATTGCCAAGGTCACCACTCAGGCTGGTCGCTGCATGGACTGCGGTATTCCGTTTTGCAACAATGGCTGCCCACTCGGAAACCTGATTCCCGACTGGAACGATCTGGTGTACCGCGACCATTGGCGTGACGCCATCGATCGTTTGCATGCCACGAACAACTTCCCCGAGTTCACCGGCCGTCTGTGCCCGGCTCCATGCGAGTCGGCGTGCGTGCTCGGCATCAACGCCGATGCGGTCTCCATCAAGCAGGTCGAGGTTGAGATCATCAACCGTGCGTGGAGCGAAGGCTGGGTCATCCCGCAGTTGCCTTCGGTGAAGACTGGTAAGCGTGTTGTTGTCATTGGCTCCGGTCCCGCCGGACTCGCAACTGCTCAGCAACTCACCCGCGCAGGTCACGACGTTGTGGTGCTCGAGCGCGCCGACCGCATCGGCGGCCTCTTGCGCTATGGCATCCCCGAGTTCAAGCTCGAGAAGCATCATGTCGATCGCCGCGTTGCTCAGATGGAAGCAGAGGGCACCGAGTTTCGTACCAACGCCGTCGTGGGCGAGAACATCGATATCGATGTGTTGCTCGCTACCAACGATGCTGTGGTCTTGGCATGTGGCGCCACTGCATGGCGCGATCTTCCAGTGCCTGGCCGCGAGTTCGCTGGCATCTATCAGGCAATGGAATACCTGCCATTGGCCAACCGCGTGCAGCAGGGCGACATGGCCGATTCGTCCATCGATGCGGCTGGCAAGCACGTGGTCATCATCGGCGGTGGCGACACCGGTGCCGACTGCCTCGGCACGGCCTTGCGCCAAGGCGCTGCATCGGTCACGCAGCTCGAGATTATGGCGCAGCCTCCGGCGGAGCGCGCCAGCGAGAACCCATGGCCGCAGTGGAGCCTCATCATGCGCACCTCGTCGGCTCACGAAGAAGGCGGCGAGCGCGTGTTCAGCGTGAACACCGAACGCTTCCTCGGCGACGACCACGGCAACGTGCGTGCGCTGCTGATTCACGAGGTCGAGATGATCGCAGGAAGGTTCACGAAGATCGAGGGCACCGATCGCGAACTGCCCGCCGATTTGGTTTTCTTCGCACTTGGTTTTGTTGGCCCCGAAAAGGGCTCATGGCTTGAGCAACTCGGTGTCGCGCTCGACGAGCGTGGCAACGTGCGGCGTAGCGACGACTTCGCCTCGAGCGTTCCGAGTGTTTTCGTCGCCGGCGATATGGGTCGCGGTCAGAGCCTTATCGTGTGGGCGATTGCCGAGGGTCGCGCATGCGCGGCAAGCGTCGATCGCTATCTCGTTGGCGAGACAAACCTGCCAGCACCGGTTGTTGCCTCTACTCGTCCGCTCGCCTAGTCGAGACTTCGTTGGGGTGACTCATGTTCGCCGTCTGGCAGACCTAAGCTCCCCCCACATGAAGTCACGTTTCATCGCCACCGGTATCACCGCTCTTGTCGCCACAAGCCTTTCGGCTTGCGGTAGCGCCGGTGGCACGAACACGGCGTCAGTCACCACGATCAAGCTTTCACAGGCCGACTATGTGACCGTCGCTCCAATTCTTACCAGCACGGTTCCGCCAACCACGGTGGTGAACCAAACCTCCACCACGCTGTCGAGCTCGGTTGCCGGTGAGCAGGAGTACATCGTTGTGAATGGCGACTACCTGTCTCGCATCGCCAAAAAGTACGGCATTGGTGCCCAAGCGATCGCCGATTACAACCAATGGACCGACGGTGTGAACCACCTCATCTACCAAGGCTTCAGCATCAAGATTCCGCCGGGCGCCACCATCGTCGCTGCCGGCACACCCGCCAGCGCAACCACCACGACATCGAACATCCCCATTGGTGGAACCTACGTAGTTGTCGACGGCGACACACTGTCGCGGATCGCTGGGCGTAATGGCACCACGGTCAAGGCACTCATCGCTGTGAACGGTTGGACCGACGGTGTCAGCCACCTCATCTACAAGGGCCTCACGATCAACCTGCCGGTGAAGTCGGGCTAATCCCCGAGTCGCTCAACCCGCCCGCGCCTCGCGCCCACATTGCTTGCATGGGCGCGATTTGGGACAGGTGCTGTCTCACACCGCGCCCATGCGGGATTGTGAGGGGCTCACACGAGACGAAAATGCACTCGCGAGGCGAATCCGGCACTCGGCCTGCCTATCCGATGTTTGGCCAACGGCGTTTCTGACGACGGCGCAGGCCCGCGTCGCCGAGTTCGCGGCGCTCGCTGAGTGCCCACTCGCGGCGCCAACTGGTGTACTCGGGGCCGGTGAGACGGGGGGTCTTTCCGTTGGCAGCGTTGCGTCGCGCTGTCCAGTAATCGGTGAGCGTTTCGTCGCCCAACAACGTGACTGCTGATTCGATGCGGGCATTGAACCGCCGGGTGTTCTCGTCGGCCCCAGGGCGCAATGGGCTGCCGAACACAACGGTGGTGCGGCCGGGCTTTGGGCGCTTCATTCCCTTGCCGTAGATGGGGCCTGAGCCGTCGATGAACATTGGCACCACGGCGGCACCAGTGCGTGCCGACAAGAACGCTGCGCCACCCTTGAAGTCTTGGCCCCAGCCATCGGGGGAGCGGCCGCCCTCTGGGTAGATGAGCAGGCTCCAGCCGTCGGCCATGAGGTCGCGAATCTGATCAGCCGATTTGCGACCGGTGGCCTCTCGGTCGATAGGCAACGCATTGAGAACCAAGGCTGCGGCTGTGCCCTTGCCGCGCGACGTGAAGAAGTAATCGGCGGCCGCTGCAACGACCAACTTGTTGCGCCACGGCTCGGGGATTGCGTAGATCGACAGCGGAGTATCGAGGTGGCTGTGATGGTTTGGCGTGAAGATCAACGGTGGCGGATTGTCGAGCACGCGCAAATCTTCGAGACGATCGGCGCCTTTCACCGTTGGCGAAGCAATTGCTTTGGTGAACCAACGCATCGGGCCTCGCGTGAGAATCGCGCGTCCGACTCGGGCGGGGTACTTGCGCGCCCAGTCGGTGTCAAAGTTGGCGCCGAGAGTAGACGGTTCGCGTGGCACCACGACGCCGCGTGGCACGTTGGGCTTGCGATACGGAAAGCCCTTTGATGACAGCGGCTTTGCAGCTTTGACAATGAGCGACTCGACCGCACCGGCAGCGCGCGAGGCTCGCCTGAGCCCGGTGACATTGCGAATCGCGTCTTCGCGCTTGCTCATTTTTGCAATCTCACTTCACGTCGCAAACCATGAGCGGCGGCGCATGGATGTGGCTGATGGTGGGCGTGTTGCCAACGACGTCGGATGCAATTTCGAACGCGTCGTCCATGGTGGACGCGGGGGTGAATCCGAGTCGGCGCACGGCCTTCACGTTGCCGCCCACGATGATGACTCGGCTGCAGTGCTGCATGCCATGGCTGCCCCAGTACCACATGTAAAACGGATGCACGCCGTGATAGGCGTTGCCGGTGCGGTACAGGTGTTTATACCACTCGTCTTCGGCGAACGACTTCTCGTACTTCTGGCTCATCACATGTGGATCGGTTGTTTCGGCGAGCACCTGCTCGAAGAAGTCGATGTAGCTCGGGTGATGAACCGGGTTGAAATCCCACGGCGTTGGGTGGGTCATGATGACCACGCCGCCCTCGCGCACCAACGGCTTACCGCGGTACATGTTGAACAGGTAGCCCAGGCCCATGCACATCACGAGGATCGGGTTCATGATCGAGTTCACGTTGTATGGGCAGATGTAGGGAATGCCCATCGTGAGGATGTCGGTCTGGCCCTGTACCTCGACGAGTTGCTGGCGGTACACGTTCTCGGTGGTCACCTTGTGCACGGCACCCACTTCGCCGGCCTGCACGCTGGTCATCTGATGCGGCGCCTCGATGCCGTGGAAGATGTTGCGCGCCATGCGCGTGGGTGTGCGCTTGAGCGCTGCGGACACGCCAACAAATGTGGCGCGGTCCTTGGCGTTCCACTCCCACTCGCGCTTCGACAAGAAATCGAATGGCTTCGGGAAGGTGTCGGTGTTCATCGTGGTCTCTACTTGGAAGACCTTGACGCCGCTGTCGACAAGCACTTTGCCCATGCGCCAGTTGCTTTTGTGCAGTTCGCTCTTGTGTTGATCCATGAAGCTGTGGCTGGCTTCCATGGTCTTTGGATTGTGGTGATGCTGCAGGCTCTTGTAGCTGCTGAGTCCGGTAGCCGTGCTCTTCCAGCCGCCGTCCATCGCTACGAGGTTGATGTTTACATACACAAGCAAATCGCTGTTGGCGGCGCGCTTGTTGATCTCTACGTCTTCGCCCTGTGGGGTCGCGCCGATGTACTCAAGTGCTTCGGGATCCTCGGCGTCGTGCTGGTATAGCAGGCCTCTTGGAGCAAAGGCGTCGTACACGCGGTCGCCGACAGCATGGCGCAGTTCGGCTTCGGTCATGCGGCGGTGCAGTGCGAGCGCGGCGATGATGTGCACGTCGTCGACGCCCGCATCGGCTGCAAGATCGAGCACAGCTTCGATGACGCGTTGGCGAATATCGGGGCGACGCATTGGGGGCAACGGCAAGCTGACATCGTCGAACGCAATGGTCAACTTCATACCGGGGAACAACAACGCGGGCAGTGGGTCGTGGTCGTATGGATTCAGCAACGCGTGCCGGATAGCGCCATCGATGTCGTCGAGGGCCTTCTCTGGCTCGGGCGCGTAGATGACGCGACTGCGTCCGGCGGGCAACTTTTCGAGGCTGAAGTTTTCGCCACGCCAGAACATGATCGGCGGCGTGTTGCGATCAACCTCGAGGACAAATCCTGGACGAGGCATTAGTGCTTCTCCTTCGTAGAACGTAGATCGAAGACGACCTTCACAGCGCCGCGGCGGCCAGCGCTGGCGGCGTGAGCAATAGCGTCTTCGTAATCGTCGAGCGGGTAGGTGGCTGACACCATGCGGGCCATATCGCAGGCCGCAACAGTGTCGATTGCCAAATCAAATGTGCGCCGACGCGAGCCGTCGGGCATGGTCTCGGTGCCATAGGTATACGACCCAACGATGTGAGTCTCGCGATGCCAGAGGCCGGTGAGATCGACAGTGACTTCGCTGGGCATACCCATCAGCACCACGCGGCCGCGAGGCTTGGTGATGCGCAGGCACGACTCGATCGATTTGCTGTTGCCCACTGCATCGATGGTGGCGTGAACGCCGCCGGTGAGATAGTCGCCAACGACATGGCAGCCCACTTCGCGGCGTACGGCGCGTTGCAACTCGTCGGGAGCCACCACGATGTCGGCGCCAAGGCTGCGTGCCAGCGCTTGCTGATGCGGGTAGCGGGCGCCGACCAGAATCTTCACGCCGGGCACATAGCGACGCAGCCCGGCGATCGCGCACAAGCCCATCGTGCCTGCGCCGAGCACAGCCACAATCGGATTCTCGACGCCAACGAGTGCGGGCCAACACAGCAGCGCGCTGTGAATGCCGCCCGCTGCGGGTTCGATCATCACCGCTGTCTCGTCGCTCATCTCGTTGGGCACATGATGCAACTGGCTCTCGTGGGCAAGAAACGAGGTGCTCCATCCGCCGCCAGTCGAGTGGCAGAAACCGGTTTGGATGCCGGGCTCAAGCGGTGGCAGCGCGAGGTGCGCATAGTCGTCGCCGTCGCCGGGTGCAGCGCCTGGGAATGGCAGCGGGAAGCCGCGAGCTGCGTGGCCAAGAACGGGTTCGATCACGACGCGTGTGCCGTCGGCTAGGTTGCCGAGCACTTCATGTCCGGGTGTGAATGGAAAGCTCACCCAGTCGTCGAAATAGGTCGAGGCATGCCCCTCGATGGTGCTCAGGTCGCTGCCACAAATTCCGCTGAGGCGTGTGGTGACGGTATGCCAACCTTCGCCCAGTGGTGCCGGGGGATCGATGTTGACGA
>CAMASN010000019.1 GCA_945861025.1 Ferrithrix thermotolerans DSM 19514 | reverse complement strand
ATGAGTTCGGCTACCAGCGCATCGATCTCGGCGCGGCGATCGCTGACAGCCGAGCGGGTGAACTTGTGCTGCACGAGCATGCGCTGCTGGCGATGCCGCGGATCGTCTTGAGCGATCATGTTGATCTCGTCGGGCGACCAGATAGCGCGATAGCCCTGACCGCTGAGATACACGCTGCTGCGCCGCTCAACCTCCATCAGATCAGCGTGACGGGTGATTCCCCACAAGCCGTTGCGATGGTCGCGATAGACCGGTTCGTTGGCGCGCATCCACGTATACGCGTCGTGTGGATTCGATCGGTAGAACTCTGGGTCGAGAAGATCGACCACCAAACGTTCGTTGCTCACAGCAGTCATAGGCGCGACCTTGCCACGAAGTGCGCCTGCGGCGCCACACCTACCTCGCGGTCACGGGGCAGGCGGTGGGAATTCGGGCGTGTATCCCTTGTTCTCGGGATTGATCTGACGCTGGTTATCGCGACCAAACAAGATCACCGCGGCCTTCCATGTGTCATCGACAAGATCCCAGCCGGCGCTGTTGGTTTCTTCGTAGTGCCCCGGAGGTTCACCAAGCTCACGACCAAGCGCCTGACCATAACGACACGAGTCGAGCGCAACCTTGGCGAGATCGGCCGCCACACCGTCGAGACTGCTTGGGTCGTCGGTTATCTTTTTGCACACCGGCCCGCTCACGCCATCGACGGCGTTGATGACGCCAGCCTCGAAGGCCCGCTTGCACCCATCGGGAGGCCCAATGATTTCGGCTGCACAGCGCACCGTTACTTCGTTGAGCGGCACCCAATAACCCAGTTCGTCACCGCCCAGACCAACGGTGAACGTGGTCGGCTCGTCGACGAGATTGAGCAGGTAGCCAGGCATTACATAATCGGCGCCGCGGGTGTGTTGCTCACTGGCATCGCGATAGTACTTGTCGGTGTTCGTCACGAAGTCAGAAGGCAATCCGACAACCAACTCGGGAGGCAGTTCACCCGGCATGAACAAGAAGCCGACCGACCCGAGCGATACATGGACAAGTCGAGTCTTGAGCACGTCGGCTACCCGAATCTGGCTTTGGACGAGTGGCGTAAGCACCGGATCGTCGACGACCTTGCCGTCGTCAGATACGCACGTTGTATCGCTAAACGGCATCGTGCAGTTGTAACCCATAGGGGTCTTCCACCCAAGATCGCCGTCGGCCAGAAGCACCCGAAAGCCGATGTTGGTGAGGCGCGTATAAAACGACTGCTCTCGCCACACCAGTGCCGGCACCGTTATCGGCTTGGCAGCGTCGACGAGCTGCAGCACATGAAGACCCAACTGGGTTCCGATCGATTCGGTCTTGGCGAAGCTCCTGCCGAGATAGTCGGTGGCGCCCGGAAGCGGCTTGGCCCCGGCTGGCACAACCCAACCGTTGCCCTCGGGGTGCTCGGCGTCGATGACCCAAGTAGGCGCTTGGCCGGGTCCGATCTGACTGCCGAGTGGACCGTTGAAGTACATCACCTCGCCGCCGATTTCGCTGCTCACGACATCGCGGAGAACGCCCGGGTAATCAGACGTGAAGTAACGCCCATCGGCTTTGCAGTCGTCGCCTGTCCAACCCTTGGCTGTGCAGACAGCAGAAATATCAAACCCAGTCTTGGGCTCAAAGCCCAAGGTGGTTTCGGGGTGGCTCGCCCATTGCACAATGGTGGCAATCACGTCGTCGGTGGCCGTGCTGCGCGCAACCAACACGTTGAGCGCCGGATCAAAAACAACAGGATCGCGAACATCGTTCATGCCGTATCGATGCTCGCCCGATGCCACCGCCAATGTTGCTGGCTCGAGCGCGACGACAGCCTCGTTCACGGTGGCCGCAGTCTCGGCGGCCATCGCCTCGTACCACTTGTCGTTCACGCTGAACGCAGTGTCGGGACCGTGGTGGTTGTGCGTGGCGGACACGATGATCTTGGCGCTGTCTTTCCACTGCGCAGGCAGGCTCTTGCGCGCCATTGCCTCGATCTCGGCAGCGTCGACAGCGAACACCATGTAGACATCGGCGGTTACCAAGACCACCAATGAATCGCCTTCTTGAATTGCTACTGCGGTGGCCTTCAGATCATCGTGCACCCAAGCCGCATCGTTGTTGCCGTTACCCACATCGACAGCGCCCTGATCGAACGCCGGCACGTAGACACCAGGGTTGTACGGGTCAACATTCGACCAGCCCGGGGCAGTTGACACGTAGTCGCGATTGCCACCCACCGTTGGCAACACCGAGCGACTTGCGGCGCCAACGAGCACATTCGAGGCGGCTACATCAGAGGTGGCCGTCGCTGAACTTGTGCCGGTGTCGTCTGCAGAGTTTGAGCCTGGAGATGAGCTACTTGAGCATCCCGCCAAGAGACCAACACAGGCAGCGGCGGCGAGCAAACGAGTACGGCGTGGTGACATCGCCAGAATCTACTGTGCAATGACGCCGGCTTACGTGAAGATGATCCGACCGCCTGCGGCCTCCTCGTAGAACTCGCTCGCAATTACAGTCGAGGTCATGACACCTTTTCTGGAGTGGGCTCTTCCGTTGACCGTTTGATCGAGCGCAATCGTGGGGGGCCGCCAAGCTCGAACCGCTTACCTGCGGTGGGCATTTTGGATTTGATCCCGGGGATGTGGCGGCCTGCGATCAGGGCGTGCCAATACAGATATTGAAGCGTGACCTTGCCCCAGTGGTTGAGCCGGCTCTCTTTGAGCAGCGGTAACCCAATCGCGCCAGGGAACCGGCCGGGCATCGGCTCGGTGTCGTAGTTGAAGTCGATGAGCAATGCCTTGCCGAATCCCGATTCGATGAAGCAGTTGGTATGCCCGTCGTAGCTGGCATCGAGGGGTTCGCCATTCAGGAAATGCAGCACGTTCGCCACCAATGCATCGCCTTCAAAATGGGCGACCGAGCCAGCCTTTGATGCCGGGATGTTTGCAGCGTCGCCAATCACAAAGATGTTTGGCCGCACCAACGATTGCATCGTGTGCGGGTCGGCCGGCACGAAGTTGTTCTCGTCGCCGAGGCCATTCGAACGGCCCACATAAGCCGCGCCGCTGTGCATCGGGATCACTACGGCCAGATCGAACGGAACCTCGCTGCCGTCGTAGCCAACAAGCCGGCGCTTGATTCCATCGACGCTGCCGGTGTTGAAATCGGGTACGAGCCGAATGTTCTTTTCGGTGAGCAATCCCCCGAGCGTGTCACTTGCGATCGGCTTCGTGAAGGCGCCATCCAACGGCGTCACGTAGGTGATCTCTACACGATGGCGAATGCCACGTTGATGAAAGTACCAGTCGGCCAAGAAGCAGAACTCAATTGGGGCCACTGGACACTTGATGGGATTGTGCACCACGTTGACAACCAAGCGCCCGCCGACGAAACGATCGAGTGCTGCTTCGAGCACTTCGGCCCCATGCAGGGTGTAGAAGTGATGCACCGCGTTCATCGCAATCGCATCGGACAGCCCCTCGGTTTCATCGGGAGACAACACGGCGCCCGTGGCCACGATCAGTACGTCGTAGGGAACCTCTTCGCCATCGCGTAGAACGATTTTGTTCCGATCAGCATCGACGTGGTCGATGAGCCGTTCGATGTAGAGAATGTCGCTATTCAGCTGACTCTGTCGCGGCCGTTCGAGATGATGCGGTCTGGCAAGACCAAACGGTACGAACAACAGCCCTGGTTGATACACATGCACATCGTCGAGGTCGATCACGGTTATGTCCGCGTCGCGACCACCGAGCTCTCGATGCAAACGGTTGGCAGCCAGAGTGCCGCCCGTACCTGCACCGAGAATCACAATCCGAGAACTCATTACGACTCCTTCACGCCCGTATATGGTGCGTCACGAAGGCGGCAATGGTTAGGGCACAAAGTCCATTTTTTAGTCTGCGGACACAGAATCGATCTCGGCAGAACCCGACGGGTTCATGAACGCATCCAGACGGGCCCGGTAGTGCACCAACGACTCGAGCTTGATCGACTCGTAGCCGCGCACCAGTTCGGGCAGACCGGCGGCCTCAAGCGTTACGACCGCTGGCGCGTTGGCCCTCACGAGCAACGTGACTGCGTCGGCGTATTCTCCTGCGAGCGCTCGCTCGATGCGGCGCAGCTTGGTCATGCCCAGTAGGTCGAATGGTGTGCCACGCAGACGGCGGCCAGCCCGCAGGCCAACCATCAACGGTGTGGCCCAGCGACCCAATGAGATCTTGTTCTTCATCCCGAGCGCGCGGAGCATCGGCGGATGTAGCTGCCACTGCACGCGGGCACCCTCGCCAGCGATGGCTTCGGCCTCGGCACGCGCTTGTGGGGCCAACAACAGTCGTGCGACTTCGTACTCGTCTTTATAGGCCATCAGCTTGTACAGATTGATTGCAAACGCATCAATTGTTTCGGCCAAAGCGCCAGCGGTGCGCAGCGTCTCGATGCGATCGAGATACAGCTGTGAATACGCCTGCGACTGATACGCCACGAGATCGGCTGCGCGCATCGCAATCGGATCGAGCGGCTCGGCCGCCGCCCCGACGGAGGTGTGTACACCCGCCGCCTTGGCGACCGAATCGGGATCGATGATCCATTGGCGGCCCCATCCAAACGCAGCGAGGTTGCGATCGACCGCTACGCCATTGAGCGAGATGGCCCGCTCGAGGCTGAGCGTAGACACCGGCAGCACGCCCGCCTGATGAGCCACGCCGAGCAGGAACACGTTGGCCGTGGTGGTGTCGCCGAAGAGACCAGAAACCAACTCGAACACTGGCGCATACCGATTGAGGTCGGCGCGGCTGGTGGCGTTGAGGCGACCAGCGAGGTCGTCGAGCGCTGGATACGCCACCGCCGGATGGAGCACCATCTTGCCGGTGGGTGTGGGTGAAGCGGAGCCGATGACGATTGTACGATCGACCGAAGCACCGCGAAGCTGCGCGTCGGTGGCGGCCCCGAGTAAGTCGAAGGCGATCAGCACATCGACGCTGCCTGCAGCGGCCTTGTTTGAGCCGACGTGTTCGTCGCTGCTGATGAATACATCGCTCACCACCGGACCGGCTTTTTGCGACAGCCCTGTTTGGTCGAGACCACGAACTTGTAGCCCATCGAGCATCGCTGCGGTGCCAAGGATCTGGCTCACGGTGACAACCCCGGTGCCGCCGATACCTGGCATACGAATCATCAGACCATCAACTGGATCAACCACTGTTGCGACCGCAAGATCGGAGGGAGCAGGCGTGAAACGAATCTTCACCTTGACGGGTCGCTTTGGCTCAAGCACCTTCACGAAGCTGGGGCAGTCGCCGCGCAGACACGAGTAATCGAGGTTGCACGAACTCTGATCGATGCGTGTCTTGCGCCCGAACTCGGTCTCTACGGGTTGCACCGACAAACAGTTGCTCTTTTGCCCACAGTCGCCACAGCCCTCGCACACGCGCTCGTTGATGAACACCCGAAACGCTGGTTTGGCGACCTTGTCGCGCTTGCGCAGACGTCGCTTCTCGGCGGCACACAGCTGATCGTGGATCAACACCGTGACACCCGGAATCGCAGCCAACCGTTCTTGCGCCTCAACCATTCGGGCACGGTCCCAGACCTCAACTTCGTTGGGTAATCCAATCGAGTCGTACCGGCCAAGGTCGTCGGTAGTAACCAGTACGCTGCGCACGCCTTGCAACAGCAAGATACGCGCCATCGTGGGCACATCGACCGCGCCGGTTGCGTCTTGGCCACCGGTCATCGCCACAACGCCGTTCACCAAGATCTTGTAGGTGATGTTGACGCCAGCGGCGATAGCACCTCGAATAGCCAATTGGCCGCTGTGCGCATAGGTGCCGTCGCCGATGTTCTGGATGAGATGAGGCGTATCGACAAACGGAGCCATGCCCACCCACTGGGCTCCTTCGTTGCCCATACAAGTGAGCCCAACAATCTCGCCGACACGTGACGAGTCCATCATTGCGACCATCGAGTGACAACCGATGCCACCGCCCACCAGCGACCCAGCGGGCACCTCGGTGCTCACGTTGTGCGGACAACCGCTACAGAAATACGGCGTGCGATTCAGCGTGAGCGGAATGAGCACCCGAGAGCGGGCCGCAGAAGGCAAGGGCGCGAGTCGGTCGTCGGTGAGTCGCTCAACGAGACGCGACCGCAAGGGACCCACGATCGAGTCGGCATCAAGCGAACCGTGCGCAGCCAAGAGATGACGACCTTGTTCGTCGTTCTTACCCGTGATCGTGGGTCGATCGGGCGAAGACCACAGCGCCTCTTTGAGCATCGCTTCGAGTGTGGGGGTCTTATCTTCGACCACGAAAATCTCGGTGAGTCCGGCGCCGAAACGGCGTAACAGTGCATGGTCGACGGGCGAGATCAACCGAAGGTGCAACAACCGAATGCCCGCATCGGCAATGTGCTCATCGGTTGCCAACCCCAACATGCGCAACGCCTGACGGACCTCGGTGTAGGTATGGCCAGCGGCAGCAATACCAATCCACGCGTCGTCAGGATTGACATCGAGGGTATTGAGATTGTTCTCGGCGCCGTAGGCACGCGCCAGCTCGAGACGTATCTCGTACAGTTCGCGTTCGAGGTCGAGCGTGTGCGGGGTGAGCAACCCACCGTCGGCATGGGGCACGAACGTGTAGCCCTCAAAGTCGACCTTCGGCGCAACCGTAGACACGCGATCGAGCGCAAGGTCGATGGCTTCGGTTCCGTCGGCTACAGCCGCCACAATCTTGAGCGCCGACCACAGCCCGCTGGCGCGAGACATGGCGACGGCATGACGTCCGAGATCGAGCGCCGACTGCACATCTCCTGGAAAGAGGATGGGCATGTGCAACCCAATCAGGGTGGAGTCCGATGCGCTCGGCAACGTAGATGACTTGGCTGCGCCATCGTCGCCAACGAGCGCCACCGCGCCAGAGTTGCGATGCACGCCGGCGAACATCGCATGTCGTATTGCATCGCTTGCGCGATCGACACCCGGAGTCTTTCCGTACCAGTAGCCAACAATTCCGTCGTACCGGCAGTCGGGACGCTCGGCCGCCAACTGACTGCCCATTACTGCGGTAGCCGCAAGCTCTTCGTTAAGCGCGTGACGATGCACATAGTTGAGTTCGCCTGCCGACTTCGCGGCAACATCGGCTTCACGATCGAGCCCCGCCAACGGCGAACCCGGATAGCCCGTGATAAACGCTGCTGTGTTGAGCCCATTGCTGCGATCGACACGCATTTGCTCAAGCGGCAATCGAGCAAGCGCCTGAACACCCGACAAGAACACCCGGCCCGAATCACGGTCGTAACGACTAGAGAGTTTGTAGTCGCTCAGTTCTGGCTCGACAATGTCAGTCACGTATCAATACTTTCTTATCGCGACCCGGCTCGCTGTGTCTCGGCCCAAGTTAGGCCAATCTGAACATCGATATCGTGAGGCAACCCCAACACACGCTCGGCCACGATGTTGCGCTGCACGTCGCCTGTGCCGCCACCAATGGTGAGCGCTTGGCTGAACATGTAGCCGTCGTACCAACCTGGATGACCGAGATCGTCTGGCGGACGACCAGGCCCAAGGCCCTTGGTGTCGGTGCCCGGCACGAACCCTTCACGGCCCTCGCTGCTCGTGAGCATTCCCGAGGCGCCGAGCAGATCGCGAGCAACGGCCATCACGTGTTGTCCGTGCTCGTCGGCCATGATCTTGCGGATGCTGGCCTCGGGTCCGGGCTGCTCGCCGCGCAGCTTTGCAGACAATGTGCGCAACCGGATGAGGTCGAGCACCATGTGCTCGATGTAGATCGATGCAAGCCGCTGACGCATATGCACATCGGTGACGGGACCATTGGCGCGAACGGCATCGAGCATCTCAAGAGCCGTTGGACCACTGCCCCACAACACACCACCGGTTGACAGCGACACGCGCTCGTTACCCAAGGTGACCTTGGCGAGACGCCAACCATCGTTGAGATCGCCAATGAGGTTCTCGGCGGGAATACGAACGTCGGTGAAGAACACCTCATTGAAGGTGTGCCCACCGGTCATCTCGGTGATGGGCCTGATCTCGATACCAGGAGCATCCATCGGGCACACGAAATACGAGATGCCCTTGTGCTTGGGCAGGTCGGGATCGGTGCGCGCGATAAGAATTCCGTACTTCGCGTGCTGCGCACCGCTGGTCCAGATCTTTTGACCGTTCACGATGAACTCGTCACCATCGCGCAGCGCACGCGTACCCAAGCTGGCGAGGTCACTACCGCTGCCTGGCTCGCTGAACAACTGACACCAGAAGTCTTCGCCGCTCAACAGTCGGTCGAGGTAGCGATCTTTTTGTTCCTGTGTGCCTGCGTACAACAGCGTTGGTCCGGCCCACCCAATGCCGATGGGGTTCGTCGGCCGACGCACCGCGGCTCGGTTGAGTTCGTCGTCGATAATCAGCTGATGAATTGGGTCGGCAGCGAGGCCCCACGGTGCGGGCCAATGCGGTGCCACATAGCCAGCTTTGGCCAACGTGGAACCCGATGGTTTCGGGTTCGCTTTGATCCACTCACGCACCACTGAACGTCGCGGGTCATCCTCGGTAGGCAGCTGAAAATCCATGAGGCCACACTACGACTACTGGACCAACGCAGGTTGCGTCGGCCCTCCATCGCTCACCGAACTGCATCTTCAACCAATTCAAGGTTCGCTTCAAGGCCGCTCTAGATTCAGTGCCGTGACTAGCTCAGGGTGGAATTTTGCTGAAATGTGGGAGCACCACGCCGATCGCTTCCCCGAAGCGATGGCGCAGGTACAAGGCGATCGTGTGTTCACGTGGAGCCAGTTCGATCGTCGCGCCGACGGTATTGCCGCAACGCTGCTCGCTGCCGGCGCCCAGCACCAAGACAAAGTGGCGCAGTACATGTACAACTGCCCCGAGTACCTCGAGAGCATGTTCGGTATGTACAAAGCCGGACTCGTTCCGGTCAACACCAACTACCGCTACACCGACGACGAACTGAAGTACCTCTGGAACAACGCCGACGCTGTCGCCGTGGTCTTCCATGGCTCGTTCGCTGCGCGCTGCGCCACGCTTCGCGAACAACTGCCGGCTATTCGTACATGGATCTGGGTCGACGACGGCAGCGAGCCATGCCCTGAATGGGCAGTGGCATACGAGACTGCTGCAGCATCTGCTACCTCTCGTACCACCGCCCCGTGGGGTCGCAGCCCCGACGATTTGTACATGCTCTACACCGGTGGCACAACCGGCATGCCCAAGGGTGTGATGTGGCGTCAAGACGACGTCATCGGCAGCCTCGATGCGGCTTCCAAGCAACCGCTGCCACCCGTGCCCGGTTGGGCACAGCTCGAGCAGCGCATCCTCAAAGCAGGCCCACGCAACCTTCCGGCCGCTCCGCTCATGCACGGCACGGGCGCATTCAACGCGATGTGGAACCTGTCGCTCGCCGGATCGGTGGTCACCTTGCAGGGACGTCACTTCGATCCCATCGAACTGCTCGACACCATCGCGCAGCAGCGCGTGAACAGCATGTCCATCGTGGGCGACGCATTCGCGAAGCCACTGCTGCGCGCGCTCGATGCAGAACCCAATCGTTGGGACATCTCATCGTTGCGAGTCATCGTCTCAAGCGGCGTGATGTGGTCTGCTGCCTCGAAGGCCGGTCTGCTCCGCCACAACGCACGATTGATCCTCATCGACAGCCTCGGCAGCAGCGAGGCCATCGGCATGGCCAACAACACCACATCGGCCGACGGTGCCGGCGAGACCGCCAAGTTCACGCTCACGCCACACACCAAGGTGCTCACCGAAGATGGCCGCGAGGTCGTACCCGGAAGCGGCGAACGTGGTCGGGTCGCACTGCGCGGACGCACTCCGGTGGGCTACTACAAAGACCCCGAAAAGTCGGCCAGCACCTTCATCACGTTCGATGGCGTGCGCTGGAGCATTCCCGGCGACTTCGCCGAAGTTGAAGCCGACGGCACCGTCAAACTGCTCGGTCGCGGCAGCCAGTGCATCAATACCGGTGGCGAGAAGGTCTATCCCGAAGAAGTCGAAGAGGCACTCAAGCACCACCCCACCGTGGCCGACGCAGCGGTGGTTGGTCTACCCGACGAACGCTTTGGCGAAGCCATCACTGCGCTGGTCGAGCCACACGATGGCGCTGTCATCAACGAGGCCGAACTCATCGCCCACGTGAAGATTCACCTCGCCGCGTACAAGGCGCCAAAGCGAGTGCTCACCATCGACACCATCGGCCGCGCGGCCAACGGCAAGCTCGACTACAAGCGCCTCAAAGCCGAAGCCGTTGCCCAACTTGGCGGGCCCGCACCCGCCGACTGATCAGCCGATCATCGAGCGAACTAGCGGATACGGGTTCGATCTCGCTAACTTCTCTCGTTATGAGCGACGTTGGATTTGACGGCAAGGTAGCAATCATTACTGGCGCGGGCGGTGGCCTTGGCCGCCAGCACGCACTCTTGATGGCGTCACGTGGCGCCCTCATCGTGGTCAACGACCTCGGTGGTTCGGTCGATGGCACCGGTAGCGACAAGGGCGCTGCCGACCACATCGTCGACGAAATCCGCGCTGCGGGCGGCGAAGCAGTTGCCGACACCAACAGCGTTGCCACCACCGAAGGCGGCGCCGCCATCGTGAAGACCGCAATCGATGCGTTCGGCAAGATCGACATCGTCATCAACAACGCAGGCATTCTGCGCGACAAGGCGTTCCACAACATGGGACCCGACCTCATCAACCCAGTGCTCGACGTTCACCTTCGTGGCGCGTTCAACGTGACCCAACCAGCATGGATCCACATGCGCGAGCAGGGCTACGGGCGCATCATCAGCACCTCATCGGCTGCGGGCATCTTCGGCAACTTCGGCCAGGCCAACTATGGCGCCGCAAAGATGGGGCTCGTTGGATTCACCCGCGTGCTCGCCGTCGAGGGCGCCAAGTACAACATCAAGGCCAACGCCATTGCGCCATTGGCCCTCACACGCATGACGGAGAGCTTGCTCGGCGCGCTTGGAAACAAGCTCGACCCAGGTCTCATTTCGCCACTGGTCACTTACCTCGCCAGCGAGCAGTGTGAGCCAAGCGGCCGACTGTTCAGCGTGGGTGGCGGTCGCGTGGCCGAAGTGTTCCTTGGCGAGACGCAGGGCTATCACCACGCCAACCTCAGCCCTGAAGATGTCCGTGATAACTGGGGCACCATCACCAGTCGCGAGGGCTACGCCGTTCCGGCAAACCTCTCGGAAGAAACGGCAATGTTCTTGCCGTTCTTGGCCTAAGCGCTTCAGAGCCGGGGCAGTTCTCGGCCGAAGCACACGGAACCTCGCAGGCCCAGCGCCCACGAAGTCCCGCGCGAATTGTTTAGATCTTCGGCACCGTCACTGGCGACGTATCGACCAATGCCGTGATATCGGTGCGCACTTCGGCAGCTCCGCCATCTGTTGTGGTGCTGTAACTCAGCGAGCTCAGCGCCGAACCGGCGATCGTGAACACCACATCTACAGCGATATCACCCGGCAGCGAAAGCGCCGAGGCCGGATAGCTTGCGGTCAACACCGTTGGTGCACCTGCGCCCGACGACGTAACCGTCACCGACGTTGGCGCACGTAGCGCACCGAGCGGATCTGCAGGCGCCGTGTCGTCGGTGACCTCAGACCATGTGCCGTCTTTGTTCACCCATGTAGCGGTGGGGGTGACCACATAGTCAACCGCCGCGCCATTTGATGAAACATTCATGCGAGTACTGTCGCCCACTCGGTCGCCGGCAGCTGTGACTGCTGCGGTGCCGTTCACCGTGGCCGTGCTCGAGAAGTGATAGCCGGCAGCCAATTGGTCAATCGCGGTCTGCAAAGCAGTTGCCCCATCGATCGCTTGATCGATTGCAATCGAAGTTACCGACGACTGATCAGCCGTACCTGCGTTAACGCCTGGATCATTCCCGCTGCACGACGATACGAGCATTGCAACGAGCAAAGGCCCGGCTCCCCAAATGAGGAACCGGGCCTTTGAATGCGTGAGATCAGCCACGACCATTGGCATCATCGTTGCCACGGCCACGACCACGACCACGGCCACGGCCGTGATCGTCGTCGTCATCGTCGTCGTCATCATCGATGTCATCGTCGTCGTCGTCGTCGTCGTCCGAACGATCGCCGTCATCGTCGAAGTCATCGCCGCTGACGATGCTTGAGTCTGGAGCGATGCTGTTAATGGTTGGAAGACTCTTTTCACAGCGCTGACGCACCTCTAGGCGCACCTGAGCAGTAAGTCCGGTACCGCGAGCGCTGATACGAACCTGCTCACCTGAAGCGAACATCACCTTGACACCATTACGTTTGTGGCCCTTCACCGTAAACGCTGGATCTGGAGTAACCGAAATTGCGCCGCCCTCAGCAACCTCGTAGTTGATCGTTGCTGGGGTGCCGTCGCACAACACGCCGGTCCATGAATGAGGGCCGACGCCAGTAATAGCGGCTTCGGCGATCCTCGAGAGCGACATGCGCACGACTGCTCGGGTGGTGCCGTATTCGCTATGCATGCCAACCCGAATTCGAAGTGTGCGGATCGCGCCAGTATCGCTGGTGAACACCACCGAGGCCGAGGCGCTTGAGCCGTCGTCATCGTCGTCGTCGTAGCCAACAACAGTCGGTCGCACTTGGCATGTTGGAGCAGTCAACGGAAGACATGTGACACCAGTAATTGTTGGCGTTCCAGCAACATCGACGATGTCGAACGTGACTGTGCTCGTTACGGCGTTACCAAATACGTCGCCGCTCCAGCCGTTCGCTGTTCCAGCAAGGTCGGCCAAGCTCGATGAACGAACCGTGAGGCTCTGGCCGCCGTGGTTGGCGCGAACGCTCACCGACATAGTGCCGGCGGTGTTGGTAAACGAAACCTTGTTGTAGCGAGCAGCAGTTGCTACGAGAACGGCTGGGTCAACGTCGACGTTGGCCAAGCTGCCGTCGACTCCTGTGGTGACGCCAACGATGATGGGCGCGCCAAGCAAGTTGAGAGTGAAGCTTGAAGCGCCCGCCACCTTCGGCGCATGTGATGAGGCGCTAGCGGCTGTGCCGCCGGCAACGAGTGAGGCAAGACCAATGAAGGCGCTTGCGGTGATGAGTGCGCTCTTGCGCATGAATACCTCCCTGAAATAGATGCGAATTCGAACAACTGATTGCCGAACGCAGGTGAACTGTAATTTATGTATCGGCAGCGCTCGCCCTAGCTGGAGTAAAGACTTGTCCAAGAAACCCTTACGGCATACGGGTCGGCGAGTAGCGCCACCACGTTGCTACCAATGAGGTGGCACTAGCGTGCACACCAATGGAACAAGCACCCGAAACACTCGGTCTCGACGAGTTCCGCACCTCAGTGCAGACCTGGCTCGGCGCCAACAAAGCCACCGCCCCGCGTGACTACGGCGCAATCTGCCCACCCGACCTCATCAGCGCCGGAATCGAATGGCAACAGCGCCTCTTTGAAGCGGGCTTCGCTGGTATTCATTGGCCCGTCGAGCACGGCGGTCGCGGCCTCGGCTCGGCGCACCAAGCGGTGTGGATGCACGAATGCGCATTGGCCGGCGTGCCACCCGTGCTCAACATGGTGGGTCTGGTCCTGGCTGGCGGTTCGATCATGAAATTCGGAACCCCCGAGCAACAGCAACAGCACCTGTTGCCTACGTTGCAAGCCAACAGGGTGTGGTGCCAGTTGTTCAGCGAACCCAGCGCCGGAAGCGACCTTGGCTCGTTGAGTACCCGCGCCGAGCGCGCCGGCGATCGCTTCATCATCAACGGCCAAAAGGTTTGGTGCAGCGGAGGTCGTTATAGCGACTGGGGCATCTTGATGGCACGCACCAATCCGGAAGCAAAAAAGCACGACGGCATCTCGTTCTTCTTGTTCCCGATGAACCTGCCCGGCGTCGAGATTCGTCCGCTCAAACAGATCACCGGCGAGGCCGAATTCGACGAGGTGTTCTTCACCGATGTCGAGTTGCCAGCCGACCAACTTCTCGGCCCGCTACATGGCGGATGGGGCGTGGGTATGGCGGTGCTCACAAACGAACGCGGTCACATCGGAGCCAGCGTCATCGGCCTTGAGCGACGCCTCGAATCGATGGCGCGCATTGCCGAGGGCCGCGACCTCAACGTTGTGCAGCGTCAGTCGTTAGCCGAGTTGCTCAGCCGCGGCAACGCGTTCAAAGCAATGGGGCTGCGACAGGGCCCCGTCGCCTCGACGGCGGCGTCGTTGATGAAGCTCGGTATCACCGAGATGATGTTCGATTCAGCAATGTTGCGCGGCGACCTTGCGGGCGCCGCAGCAATGCTGGAGGGCCTCGATTCGCAAGGAATGCTTGCGGCTCCAGGCGGCCGCATCGCAGGTGGCACCAGCCAAGTGCAACGCAATATCATCGGCGAGCGCTTGCTTGGCTTGCCACGCGAACCAAAGCCGACGACTACATGATGCATCACAACCACGGAGGCCACCATGGGTAACAACGACAACATCGCTGCGAACGACACAGCCAAGTCGGGCGGCAAACAGCGCCCCGCTGCCAGCGGTAAAAGCGGACCCAACCTGGCCCTCATCGCCGCCGGAGTGGTTGCAGCGCTGTGCCTCGCGTTCATTCTGCAGAACAACCACGAGGCATCGATCCATTTTGTGTTCTTCACCAAGACCACAACGATTCGTTGGCTGATCCTGATGACCATCATCCTCGGCGCTATTGCCGACCGACTCTTCAGTATCTGGTGGCGTCGCCGGCGCCACAAATCTGTCGAAGCCAAGAACTAGTTCACGCGTGCCCACACCAATCAACGCCGTGTACGACCTCGGCGGCACCGGCCACACAACGCTCTACTCGCACGCCACTGGTTTTCACTCGATGTGCTGGCAGCCCATCGCCAACCGCCTGCGCAATAATCACAACATCGCCTACGACGCTCGCGGTCACGGCAACACCCCGGTCGATCCCGAGTGGATCGTCGATTGGCAAACGCACGGCGCCGATGCCGCAGCGATAGCAACCACGCTGCAGAACAACGGACCCGTGCTAGGCGTGGGCCACAGCATGGGCGGCGCTGCAATGCTGATGGCCGCACTCGCCCAGCCGCATTTGTTCCGCGGGCTCATCGTGTACGAACCAATCGTGATGCCCCCTGAGGTGACCATTCCCGGCAATGGCGGCGGTGACCAGAGCGGCGGTAACTTCTTGGCCGCTGGGGCACGCAAGCGCCGCAGCACGTTCGAATCATTCGATGCAGCGATCGCCAACTACAGCGCCAAGCCACCACTCAACGTGTTCGACCCTGAGTGTCTTGAGGCCTATGTGCGCGGCGGATTCGCTGAGGGCCCCGACGCTCACGTACACCTCAAGTGCGCGCCCGAGTCCGAGGCCCGCAACTACGAAGCGGGCGGCAACCACAACACGTGGATCCGCCTTGGCGATTTACGCCTTCCGGTGTGGGTCATCTGCGGGTTGCCGCAGCCAATGCAACCGTCGTCGCGTATGCGCGCCCTTGCCGAGCAGATTCCGTCGGCTCGCTACATAGAGCTCGACAACCTGGGTCACTTTGGGCCGATGCAGGCACCGGCCCAAATCGCCGAGATCATTGCCTCGTTCCCTGCCTGACCAACCTTGTCGCAGGCCTGCTCTACGATCAACCCATGTTTCCGGTACCCAACAGCCTGTCGCCAAGCCGCGTGCAGTCGTTCCTCTCGTGCCCAATGGCCTTTCGCTTTGCCAGCATCGAGAAACTTCCCGAGCCGCCCAGCGTGCATACCACCCGCGGCTCACTGGTGCACCGTGCCCTTGAGCTGTTGTTCATGCTCGAGCCATCAGCTCGCACCAACGCAGCCGCACAGCTGTCGCTCGATACCGCCTTCGCCGAATACCAAACCAACCCTGACTACACCGAGCTCGGCCTGACCGAAGCGCAGTCGCGGGTGTTCTTCGGCGAGTCGAGCTCACTGGTCGATGCGTACTTCGCGATCGAAGATCCAACCAGCATTCGCGAGATTGGCCTCGAACTGCGTCTCGAGGCCGCAGTAGGCGGGCTCACGTTGCGCGGCATCATCGATCGTCTTGAGCTCGATGCCGATGGCGAACTCGTTGTCACCGACTACAAAACAGGTCGAGCACCCAGCGCCAAATACGAACAGAGCTCGCTCAGTGGCGTGCACTTCTATTCGTTCTTGTGCCACGCCGTACTTGGTCGCCGGCCGTCAAAGATCCGCCTGATGTATCTCAAGAGCGGCGACATCATCGAGTTCGCGCCAACCGAGCAATCGGTACGCGCCGTGGTCACCCGCACCACCGCCGTGTGGAAGGCAGTCGAGAGGGCGTGCATCAACAACGATTTCAAGCCACGCACCAGTGGCCTCTGTAATAGCTGCACGTTCAAAACCTGGTGTCCTGCATTTGGCGGCGATCCCTCGAAAGCAGCCGCAGAAATTCCACGACCGCTCGCTACCGTTGCGGCTTCATGACTCGAATTGCTCGATGAGCTCACCCGAATCAGGCCAGACCGTGAACACCGATCAGCACTTCGGTGCCACGGTTGCGCGCCTCGATCAATGGGCCGATGATCAACTCGAGAAGCTCCGCGGCAACCCCATTGCCGATGCGTTGTTCACCACCGCTAGCCACGTGGGCGACTTCAGCGTGTTGTGGCACATCATCGGCATTGCCCGCAGCGTCACCAACCAACAACGCGCTCGGCAGACCCTCGTGCTGTCATCGGTGTTGGGCGTCGAGAGCCTCATCGTGAACCAAGGCGTGAAGCGCCTCTTTCGTCGTGTTCGCCCAACGGTGGCCGGCGACGACCGCTTCGATGTGCGTCAACCCTCTACGAGCAGCTTCCCGAGCGGGCACGCCTCGTCCGCATTTACTGCAGCCACGCTGCTCGTTGCATGGGACGGCCGCCGTACTGCGCCGATGTGGTTTGGTCTGGCGTGCATCGTGGGCCTGAGCCGCGCCTACGTGCGTATCCATCACGTGAGCGATGTGGTGGGCGGAGCCTTGTTGGGCCTCACGCTTGGCGCCATCGCCAAGCGGGTTGTCCGTAAGATCTTGGGCTAGGCCCACCAGCGCTGCTGGACGCCGGGTAGCGCCGACCCGCGAACGGCGTAGTCTCGTTGGCTATGGCCGATTCGCCCACCTTCGACAACAAGATGTCTGATGCCGAAGGCCTGATGTGGCGGATGGAAAAAGACCCGCACCTATCGTCCACGTTTGCCAACGTGACCATCCTCGAAAAGCGGCCCGACATGGACCGCATCATGCGCACCATGGAGCGCGCCACTCACGTGGTGCCCCGTCTTCGCCAGCGTGTGCAGCCCGCACCTGCCAACCTCACAGCACCGATGTGGGTCGATGACGCCAACTTCGACCTTAAGTACCACGTTCGCCACATTGCGCTGCCCAAGCCCGGCAACCTTCGCCAGTTGCTCGACCTCGCCAGCATCATCACCGCCGACCCATTCGATCGAACCCGACCGCTCTGGCAATTCACTCTGGTCGAAGGCCTACGCGGCGGCAAATGCGCGCTCATTCAAAAGCTGCATCACACCATCACCGATGGCGAAGGCGGCGTGAAGCTGAGCCTTGAATTTCTCGACTTTGCTGCCGACACACCCGAGCGCTCACCGCTAAACGCCGACGACATCGCCGCAGCCCGCGAGCAGTCGCAGCCCAGCAGCAGCGAAACCCTTCGCGATCTCGTGACCGGCAGCTTGCGAATGCCGCTCGGTTTGCTGCGCCAAGTCCGCGAGTTGCTCGCCGACCCCACTCAGTTGCCCGAGGCCGGCACTGCAGCCGCCGACACCATCCGCGGCATTATCAGCCAACTCAGCGATCTCGAGCAGGCCCACTCGCCGCTGTGGACTCAGCGCTCGCTGCGCCGCCAAATTGAGGTACTGCAAGCGCCCTACGCCGAAACACGAGCCGTTGCAGCCAAGCTCGGCGGCAAGCTCAATACAGCGTTTCTCACCGTGGCCGCTGAGGCCTCGAGTCGCTATCACATTGCGCTCGGAGCACCCGTCGACACGTTGCGTGCCTCGATGGCCATCAGCACCCGCGGCGAATCATCGGGGGCCAATGCATTCTCCCTCGTGCGCATTGAGGTACCCACCGCAGCTATGTCGGTGGCCGAACGATTCATCGCAATCAACGAAGCGTCACAGGCTGCCCGCGACAGTGTTGCACCGGCTTCTCTGGAAACTTTGGCAGCAGTGGCATCGACTCTGCCCACCTCGTTGGTCACACGGCTAGCTCGTACGCAGGCGCACACCATCGACTTCGCAACAAGCAATGTGCGTGGCGCTCCGGTGGCGTTGTTCATGGGCGGTGCGCAGGTGTTGCAGAACTATCCCGTGGGACCACTTGGCGGCGTGGCGTTCAATCTCACCCTGTTGAGCTACATGGGTAGCCTCGACATGGGTGCAAACATTGACATTGCGGCGGTTGCTGATCCGGCATTGCTGCACCGATGTCTTGTCGGCGCATTCAAAGACCTGCTGGCTATCTAACGCCCGACCGGCGGGCGAGACAAGGCTCAGGCAGGTGCGGTGGTTGCTGGATGCGTGAGCAAGGTGCGCACATCGAGCAAAAGGTCGGCGACTTCACCGGATGACACGAGCTCGCGACGCAACATTTCTGCCAACGCTTTGTCGATAACTGCCAAGGCGTCGGCAATCACTGCCTCGTTCGAATCGATCATCGGCTGCTCCCCTCGTTTGGACTCAATCTTCATTGACTCACTACTCATGACGTCACCGTAACTCGGTAGCGCTTACTGCCGCTGCATGGTATCTCTGAAGCTTCGGATTCGCGGTGGTGACATTCGTCCGTATCTCTCAATCTGATCACACCGCATCGCCATGCCGAGGCCTACCATCTCGACAATGGATCTCTCTGGCAAGCATGTCGTTATAACGGGCTCAGCAAACGGAATCGGCAAGGCACTCGCCGAACGGTTCCACGCTGCGGGGGCACGCGTGGTCGTGGCCGACCTCGATGGTGCAGGCGCCCAACTGGTTTCGCAAGCGCTCAACGCCCTCCGCGCCGACTCAAGCATTGGCGTCGGCGCCGACGTGTCAAGCGAACAAGGCAACGTGCAACTGATCAACGATGCCGTCGCTGCGTTCGGACCAATCGACTTGTTCTGGGCCAACGCTGGCGTGGGCATCGGCACCGACCTCAGCACCACCGAAGATGTGTGGGACGCAGCGTTCGACATCAACGTCCACGCTCATCGGTGGGCCGCAAAGCACCTGTTGCCCGGTTGGCTCGAGCGCGGCCACGGCTACTTCTGCTCCACAGCCTCGGCCGCCGGGTTGCTGTCGCAGATCGGCTCGGCGCCATACAGCCTTACGAAGCACGCGGCCGTCGCGTTCGCCGAATGGATGAGCCTTACCTACGGAGACCAAGGACTGCGCGTGAGTTGCTTGTGTCCGCAAGGCGTGAACACCAACATGCTGCGCCAAGGCGACGAGCCAGGCGTGGGTGGTTCAAGCAGCGTGGTGCGATCAGCCGGCGTGGTGCTTGAGCCTGCCGAAGTTGCCGAAGCTGCGCTCGCCGTTATCGAAGCCGAAACCTTTCTCGTCGCTCCGCACCCAGAGGTGCTTACCTACTGGTCGCGTAAAGTGGCCGACTACGACCGTTGGTTAGCCGGCATGCGCAAGCTGCAAGCCCGCATCGTTGGCGGTTAGTCGTTGGTCGAAGCAGTCGTGCTCGAAAAGATTGGCCTGAAAGCTGGCGAAGCCGTGAGGTTCCGTCGCGGCGAAACCGGACGATGGGTGCAAGGCCGCGTGGCGCGTGTCAACGCCGACGGCAGCATCACGTTGCACGACATCGATGGCGCAGCGCGTTCGCTGCGTCCTGATCGGCTCGAGGTGCGCCGCCCCGGATCACGCGGGCGGCTGTCGTGGCAGAACATCGAGAATGTCGCGATCACGTGGGAACAGCTCAGCCTGTGGCCCATCGAAAGCGGCTTGTAGTTTCGTTGCGGTCAACGGCCGCTGCGGATCGCTGATCGCTTTACGTTTAGGGTGAAGTGCATGGCAATCCGTCTTGATCCTTCCGACGAATACATGCACGAACTCGGCCCAGAGTCGAACTTCAACGAAAGCATGTACATCAACTGTTTCGACCCAACCCATCAGGTGGGCGGGTGGTTCCGCATCGGTAACCGCGCCAACGAGGGTTACGCCGAGATGACCGTTTGCATTTACTTGCCCGACGGCAAGGTGGGTTTCATGTTCAAGCGCCCCACCATCACGAACAACGATGCGTTCAACGCTGGTGGCCTCACCTGGACCATGGTGAAGCCGTTCGAAGAACTGCGCATCGATTACAGCGGCAAGGTTGTCGTGCTCGACGACCCGCTGCAGATGGCCAACCCCAAAGAGGCCTTCACCAACAACCCATACGCCGAGTGCGAAGTGCACATCACCTTCACCGGCAAGGGCAAGCCCTCGATGTTTGGTGGCGAGCCCGATCAGCCACACGAGACACCCGGCGAAGAATTCGCAAAGGGTCACTACGAGCAACTCGTCGAAGCGCATGGCACCATCCGCGTGGGCGATCAAGAATTCGACATTGCCGGCTGCGGTCTGCGCGACCACTCATGGGGCCCGCGCTACTGGCAGGCGCCGTGGTATTACCGCTGGCTCACTGCCAACTTCGGACCCGACCTTGGTTTCATGGCCAGTCGCGTCGCCAAAAAAGACGGCCCTGGCACGCGCGGTGGTTTCGTGTGGGACAACGGCCAGATGCACTACTGCGATCATTTCGAGCTCACCACCGAGTTCGAAGGCGACGATACGTACCACCAACGCATCTCGGGTCTGCTCAAGTCGTCACGTAGCGAGCGCGAATGGAAATTCACCGGCGAGGTCATGGACCTCATCCCGTTGCGTAACCGTCGCCAAGACCCAGAAGGCAACTGGTTGGTCACTCGCATCAGCGAGGGCATGACCCGCTGGACCATGGCTTCAGGCGAGCACGATGGCGCGGTGGGCTACGGCTTATCCGAGTACCTCGATCAGATCATCGACAACAAGCCCGTGGGCTTCAACGAATAGATCTGCGAGCCCGCTGTTCAGTGGGCGAGCAAGAACTCGATCACATCGGGGAACGCCGTGCGGTCCTGGTAAAAGAACGCGTGCCCGCCTTCGTATGCACGAAACTGCGCGCCTGAAATCTGCGCCGCAATCGCCTCGCCGTTTGAGGCCGGGGCGATGCCGTCGTACAGGCCCGAGGCCACCAACGTTGGGCACGTGATTACCGGCAACCGGTGGTACACGTCGTGGATGCTGCGAGCCTGTAGCTGCAGCGTTTCGCCACGCAGCACTTCGGCTGGCTTCTCGCCGCTGCGCTGAGCCATCGCGTCGCTGAGCATTCGGTCACCAGGATGGGTGTCGAACCACTCGGGCGTGAAGCGCTGATCGAGGATGCGCAAACCGATGTCGGCGCGCTCGACCGGATCGAGGCTCGCCAACGTGTGTAGCGGATACGACGATCCGCCGGCGCCGCCCGGCGATGTGCAGATCAGCGCAAGACACTCGAGACGCTGAGGAAACGTGACCGCCAGTTCTTGCGCCACCATGCCACCAAAGCTCACACCCGCTAGCGAATAGGTGTGCCAGCCGAGATGCTCGACAAGCGCTGCTGCATCGGCGGCGTATTGAGCCATCGTGTATGGCCCATCGGGAATGCTGGTGAGTCCGAGCCCGCGCTGGTCGTGTGCCACGAGATCGAAGTGTTTGGCAAACAGGCTGAGCATCGGTTGGCTAGCCGCCAAGGTGGCACCCGAACCGTTGACGAACAACAACTTTGGCGCAGTGCCCTGATGATCGCCGTAGCGCTCGTAATAGATGTCGATGTCGTTGAGATGAGCCGTGGGCATGACCACGAACCGTACTCGCCGTGGGGCGTGCTAGGTGAGGTTGGCCGAGGCCACAAACCGAGCGCCGACCGCCGCATCGCCGATGACATCAATGGCCTCAACCGGAATGCGCCGCCACAGTGCGAGCAACAAATCACTGGCGGATCCGCGCAGCGCGCAATCGCCCTTGGCATGTTCGCGGGCAACGTCGAACGTATCGCCGCTCGATGTCGTGATCGGACGAATGGTCCACTCGCCGGGCACGTCGGTGCAGTGAATATGCACCGAACCAGCAACTGGCTCAGCGTCATCGGCGATGTCGTTGACGAAGTGTTCTAAGAACTCGTCGATGCCGTCGCTGGCAAGCGTTGGCTCGATCGGGGCTGACACCCCGGAGGCCTGCTCGGCGTCCCAACGATGCACGGCGGTCTCGTGAGCCATGCGACGGATCACGAAGCTCACATCGTGTTGGTCCGACCATGACCACACCTTCGTGGCTGGGTCGGCGGCCGACAACACATCAAGAACCCTGGCCAGATACTTGTCGTATGCATCGAACAGTTCGTCGTTGCTCACGCGAGTGATGAGCGTGACCTCGTTCCACTCGACAGCACGAAGGTCAACAATCGATGCCCAGAAGTAATGCACCTCGGCGTGATGCCACACCAGTTCTGCCATGAGCCAACCTGGACACGAAGCAACGGGTGCGTCGAGACCGGCTGCGCGCGCCGCTGCCGCAAATGCAGCACCATCGCGACGTAATGCAGCGAGGTAATCGGCCGTGTTCACGACGCCAACTTCGTCACAGCGACGGCAGCGCCGAGGCCAACTCGCGCCACTCGGCCATTGGCAACCCAACTCCATCGGATGGCAGCACCTGCACGCACACGTGGTCGGCGCCGGCATCGAGATGCGCCTGCACGCGAGCGACGATGGTCTCAAGCGAGCCCCACACGACGATTGCGTCGACCAGTTTGTCGCTGCCACCGTTGAGCAGATCGTCGTCGACCCAGCCGAGACGGCGAAGGTTGTTGGTGTAGTTCGGTAAGCCGAGGTAGGTACTCATCGCACCGCGCGCAATTGCCCGGGCCTTGTCAGGGTCGGTCTCGAAGACGGCCATCTGCTCTGGTGCCAACAGCGCACCGGCGCCCATTGTTTCGCGAGCGAGAGCGGTGTGCTCGACCGGCACGAAATATGGGTGAGCGCCAAGTCCGCGCTCGGCGGCCAACTTCAACATCTTCGGTCCAAGCGCGGCAAGCACGCGCGTGGGCTGAGCCACGGGCGGCGAAGCGAAGTACATGCCGCGATCCATCGCATCGAGATAGGCGACCATCGTGCTGTACGGCTTGTCATACGAGTGGCCGTGAATGCCTTCGACCATCGGCTGATGGCTGGTGCCAATGCCGAGCAGGAACCGATCGGGGAAGGCCTCAGTGAGTGTCTTCCATCCGGCCTGCATGGTCATGGCGGTGCGGGCATGCATGCTTGCGATGCCCGTGCCAATGACGAGCGACTCGGTTGCCGAAAGCAGCAACGCCGAATTCGCAAATGGCTCGCGACCGACCGCTTCGGGCAGCCACACCGTCTTGTAGCCAAGCGATTCGATTTCTGCGACTGCCTCGCGCGCACGCGACATCGGCTGCATGTCGAGTTGAAAAGTCCATAAGCCCATACGTCCAAGATTCATGGACTGGAGGATAGATGAGCAACGGTTTGATACCTCAGCCGTGGCAGCCTCAGCCCTCGATCAACCGTCGATCAGCCAAGCATCGATGAGTTTGCGGGCGATGCTGATGCCCGGCGGAATCGAAGGCAACGCATCGCGGCGATACCACTGAGCATCGACGATCTCGCTGGGGTCACACACGATGTCACCGCTGAGGTACTCGGCTTGGAAACCAAGCATCAAGCTGTGCGGAAACGGCCATGGCTGGCTGCCCCAATAACGAACGTTGGCGACCTCAAGGCCAACCTCTTCGCGCACCTCGCGGATGACCGCGCCTTCAAGCGTTTCGCCGGGCTCTACGAAGCCAGCGAGGCAGCTATACATCGGTGCTCGAAACTGCACGCCGCGAGCAAGCAGTGCTTCCTGGTCGGCGCCTTCGCCGCGGGTGACCAACGTGATCATCGCCGGCGCCAAACGCGGGAACGCCAACATTGCGCATGCCGGACATTTCATCGCGCGCTCGCCAGGAGCCTGCACCGTTGGCGTGCCGCACCGGCCGCAAAAGCGATGCGTTCGCGCCCACTCGACGATCTGTACCGCTCGCCCAGCGATGAGCCAATCGGTTTCGCTGGCCCTACCGAAGTAGCTGAACAAATCTGAGGCGGCGCCATCGGCGGGGTCGAGTCCCCGAGGCACATCGACGCCCCACATCGCATGGCCGCCACGCATACCCAAGAAATGAAGGTCCCATTCAGAGTCGACAGGTTCGTCGTGAACCCACACATTCGAGCCAACCACATGCACGTATCGATGCGACTCGATCTCGTGGGTTGGCGGGTTCACCAAGGGGACAAACTCGGACTGATTCGTTGGTTGGTTCTCTGGCACCTGCTCAGCATGGCACGGCGAGATAGCGTGAGCGCATGACGAACGTAGTGATTGTTGATGCTGTCCGTACCCCTATCGGCCGCCGCGGTGGCGGGTTGGCCTCTGTGCACCCAGCCGAGTTGCTGTCCATCGTGCAAAAGGGCCTCATCGATCGCACAGGCATCGATCCCGCCCTCGTTGGCCAAGTCGTGTCTGGCTGTGTCAGCCAGGTCGGCGAGCAGAGCTTCAACATCGGTCGCACCGCCTGGCTGTCGGCCGGCTTGCCATTGGGCGTAGCCGCCACCACCGTCGACACGCAGTGTGGCTCGAGCCAGCAGGCAACCAGCCTCGCCAGCGCTCTGGTGGGTTCGGGTATGGTCGACGTCGCCATCGGTTGTGGTGTCGAAGTCATGAGCCGTGTGCCCATCGGATCCAACTCAGGCAAGAAGCTCGGCCTCGGCGTTCCAATTCCACGCACCTACTTTGGCCAGTACGAAATGACCTCACAGTTCGAGGGCGCCGAGCGCATCGCCGACAAGTGGGGCATCAGCCGCGAAGACACCGATGCGTTCGGTCTGCTGAGCCAGCAGCGTGCCGCTCAGGCATGGGCCGAAGATCGCTTCGCTGGCCAATACATCGCCATCGATGCCCCAGACCTCGACGAAGAGGGCAAGCCAACCGGAACCACCCACCGCGTCAGCCGCGACGAAGGCTTACGCGAGACAAGCCTTGAGAAGCTGCAGTCACTCAAGCCAGTGGCCCGCGAAAACGGCGTGCACACCGCAGGCAACTCGTCGCAGATTAGCGACGGCGCCGCCGCAGTGCTGATGATGACCGAAGACAAGGCCTCCGCTCTTGGCCTCAAGCCTCGTGCCCGCATCATCGACAGCTGCTTAGTCGGTGTCGATCCAGTGCTCATGCTCACCGGCCCAATCGATGCCACGCAGCGTTTGTTGCAGCGCAACAATCTCTCGATCGACGACATCGACACCTTCGAGATCAACGAAGCATTCGCCTCTGTGGTGCTTGCCTGGGCGAAAGAGCTCGGCGCCGATATCGCAAAGACCAACCCAAATGGCGGCGCCATCGCGTTGGGTCACCCGCTTGGCGCAACTGGTGCGTTCCTCATCACCAAGGCGCTCTACGAGCTCGAGCGCACCGGCGGCCGTTACGGCATCATCAGCATGTGCTGTGGCGGCGGCATCGGTACCGGCACGCTTATCGAGCGCCTCTAGATTCAACGGCGCCGCGGGAGCCACGAGCCTTTGTCGCACCCATCCGGTAGACATGGCTCTATGAAAGTGTGGCTTGGCTGTCTCGTGGTATTGACCGCCGCATGCGCCCAGGGGTCTGACCCGGCGGCGCTCACTACCACCGTCAAACCCTCTGACACCAACGCCGTAGTGGTGCGCGTCGTCGATGGAGACACCGTCGATCTGCGCTTCGGCAATCGGCGCGAACGCGTTCGCCTCATCGGTATCGATACCCCCGAGACCAAGAAGCCGAATACGCCAATTCAGTGCTTCGGACCAGAAGCCAGCGACTTCACTCAGCAGCTTTTGGCTGCTGGAACGTCGGTACTAGTGAGCCGCGATGTCGAAGCCCGAGACGACTACGGGCGACTGCTTGGCTATATCTATCGGTCCAGCGATGGCTTGTTCGTCAACCTCGAACTCGTCCGGTTGGGATACGCCCGGCCGCTCACCATCGCGCCAAACAACGCCTTTGCCTCCGATTTCGTTCAAGCCGCCCGTACAGCCGAGGCGACGAATCTGGGCCTGTGGGCCGCTTGCAGCGGGTAGCGTCGAAGGCAATGAGCATTCTCGCCGAACGACTTGGGCACAGCAGCACCGATCGTCTCGTCATCATTTCGTGTGACGACCTCGGTTCTTGCCATGCCGCGAATGACGGCGTGTACCTTGCGCTGCGCACCGGTATTGCTTCGTGCGCTTCGCTGATGGTGCCAGCGCCATGGGCGCGTGACGCCGCGTTGCGTTACCTGCCAACCGACGACATCGGTGTGCACCTCACGCTCAACTGCGAGCACCCCACCTACCGCTGGGGTCCCATCACGCACGCGCCATCGTTGCTCAGCGGCGAGGCCGGCTTTCCTCGAACCGTCGACGATCTGTGGGAACACGCCGACCCTGCCGAAGTGCTTCGCGAATGCCGTGCACAAATCGAGCGCGCCCTTGCGTGGGGAATCGATGTCACTCACTTGGCCCCGCACCTCACGGCCATCACGCTGCGCCCCGAGTTCTTCGATGTCTACCTCGAACTCGCCGTCGAGTTCCGGCTGCCCATTCGCCTGCCATCGACCATCACCAAAGATCAGGCCGGTTTCCCCTTCCGCGATCTCGCCGCCGAAGAGGGCGTGGTGTTCCCCGATCACTTCAACCACTATTGGCGCTCCGGAAGTCGCGAGCGTTTCATCGAGGCACTCAGCAATCTGCAACCCGGCGTCACCGAGATTCACGTGCAGCCGGTGGTCGACACACCCGAGGTTCGAGCCATCTCCGATACTGCTCAAGGCTGGATCGACGACCTTGCGCTGGTTACCACCGATCAGAGCATTCGCGAACTGCTCAGCGCCACCGGCGCAACGGTGATTGGCTACCGCCAACTCCGTGGTGCAATGCGCGCTAGCTAACGAGCGCCAAGTCTGGCCAACACTGCTGGCATCTCGCCTGACTTGAGCAGATCGAACAACGCTCCGGTTGGTCCGGCCGCTTTGAGCTTGCCCTGCATGAACCCCACCGTTGGGTCGAGACCCACGTCGGCCACGCCCACCGACACCACCAACGCAGCGTCGTCGGGGCCATCGGCCACTTCGTCCTTCTTCGCGAAGACCACCCGATATTGCACGGCGACCGCTGATTCGCTCACTGCCGAACCTCGACCACGATGTCGATGCCAGCAAACAGGTCCTCTTCGACGACGCCTTCGGGCACGTAACCAACATGCGAGTGGGCCAGCACCCAATCTTCGTACGGATATACCTCGGCGAGTTCGTCGTCGGACAAGCCGAACCAGAACGGCTCGTCGGGATTCACCTGCGTTGCGTGCGCCAGCAACGCACCCGAGCGCGCCCACAAGTACTCGCCAACTTCGAGGCGTGTGGTCACGCGCTCGTCTTGCCCCACGCGGTTGAACCAACGGTCGTCGTAGGGCGAGGAGCCGCGCAGGCGAAGCATGGCCTCGTGCACAGCGACAAGGCGGGCCTTTGACCACAACGTGTAGTACATCTTCGCCGGCTGAAATGGCTCGCCATGCTCTGGGTACCAATTGGGATCGCCGGCGCGTTCGAAGGCCACAATTGAGATGTCGTGTACCTTCACATGATCGGGGTGTGGGTAGCCGCTGTGATCGTCGCTGTAGGTAATGATCACCTGTGGTCGGGTGCGGCGAATGGTGCCAACTAAGCGACCCACGGCGTCGTCGATAGGCGCCATATGAAACGAATCGGGATGAGCGTTTGCATCTGTGTCGACCATGCCCGAGTCGCGGTAGCCAAGCATCACCACTTCTTCAAAGCCGATGATCGCTGCCGACTCGGCAAGCTCGATTGGTCGAAGCTCGGCCATCTTCAGCTTTTCTTCATTGGGGGTCAGGCCATGAAACGGCTGACCAGGTTCGCGCAGACGCGGGTTTTGCAGGTCGCCTTCTTCGCCACCGGTGCAACAAACCAGCACGGTGTGTACCCCTTCGGCGCGATATTTGGCCAAGGTGGGCGCGCCCTTTGAGGCTTCGTCATCGGGGTGGGCGTGGACCGTCAATATGCAGCGGCGGCGTTCAGACACGCTCGCCACGCTACAGGCTGCACGATGCAGCAATGCTTGAACACCTAGGCTCATGTCTTGTGCGTCTCCAGCGAATTCTCATTTCCACTGTCGGGTGCGTATTGGCACTGAGCGCGATCAGCGCCTGTCGGTCTGATGGCCGCACGCTTCGTCCGGCCAATCCGTCGCAGAACGCAAGCGTGTTCACCGCCTCGACCACCACCACGCTCATTGATGACTCGCTGCAGCCCAGCGACTCCGATGAGTCGTCAGAAGATCTTCCGACCGAAGATTTCGAACTCCATACTGGGGCTGTCATCACCGACGGCGACATTATTAATGCGCGCTATACGTGTTCGGGTGAAGGCATAGCGCCCTCGCTCGGTTGGACTGCGGTGCCCGACGAAACAGCGTCGCTCGCGCTCGTGGTCACCGACCTCGATGCCAACGATTTTGTCCATTGGGTCATTGCAAACATCAGCCCGAGCACATTTGGTGTTCCCGAGGGCGAGGTGCCCGTCGGTGCCATCGAGGGCACTAACGGCGCCAGCACGGACGCTGTTCCCAGTGTTGGATGGACTCCGCCGTGTCCGCCCAAGGGGGCAACGCATCGCTTCCGCTTCACCCTGTACGCCCTCGATCAACAGATCGATCTTCCCACCGGCTCTCCGTCGGCCGACATCATGACAGTCATCGATAACACGTCGCTCTTGGCGGCTCAACTCACCGGCGTGTACACCACACCTTGACGGAAACTTGAGCCATCGCGGTCAATGATTTGTTAGAAAGAACCCACGGCTCAGCGGGACAGGAATCTCACGTGATCAATGCACTCCCAGTTGGGATGTTCGAAACAGACCTTCTTGGTCGCCTCGTCTCTGCAGACGAGTCGTTTCGCGCGTTAGCCCTCAACGGTGGCGCAGTGCCCATTGGTGCCGCACCGTGGGCAAATGCCCACCCTGGCGACCGAGCCACGGCCGAACTTGCGTGGTCGCGCCGCCGCGAAGTCGACGAAGCAGTCACCGCTACCTTTCGGGTGTGGACCACGCAAGGCAAACTGGTGTGGCTGCGCCTCGATGCAACGCCCAAGCGCGATCTTTTTGCACAGCACGTCGGATACGCCGGCTGTGTCACCGATATCAGCGAAGAGCAAAACCAGCGTCAGTTGAGCCAACGGCTCACCGGGCTACTCGGCGTGAGCCCGGATGCGATTCTCATCATCGACCGCCACGGCTCGCCAACGTTCACGAACGCCGCTGCTCGCAAACTCTTCGGAGTCGACGACGCCGTCGATCTCGTGCGCGAACCCGCAATGCGCGGCTTGCTGCAAACCCTGCGCGACCAAATCCCACGCGAGATTCTGGCCAATCCAACCAGCGGCGACTGGAACGGCGAGGTTGTCTATCGCGGAGTCGATGGTCTGGCCCGCACGCTCAGCGTCACGGTCTATGTGCAGCGCGCCAGCGACGGTGCCATCGAGTTTTGGGCATCGCAAATTCGCGATGTCACCGCCAATAAGCAGCTTCAGGCTGAGCTCGCCCACCAAGCTACGCACGACCCGCTCACTGGGCTGCCCAACCGCATGTTGTTGCTGCGCACGCTGGCCGACGCGCTCAACCGTGGCCGGTATCAAGATCAACAGATCGCCGTGTTGTTCGTAGACCTCGACCGACTCAAAGATGTCAACGACAACGCCGGCCACGACGTTGGCGACTTGTTGCTTGCATCAATCGCCAGTCGCCTTGCTTCGGCCACACGACCCGCCGACGTCATCGCCCGTATTGGCGGCGACGAGTTTGTGGTGATGTGTGAGGGCGGCATCGACGAGCAAACCTCGGTCGAAGTTGCCGAACGTGTGAGCCATGCGCTCAGCGGAAAGCTAATGCTCAACGGTGTTGAAGTCGATCTCAGCGTCAGCATCGGCATCGCGTTGTCACATCCCTCGCTGCCAATGACCGGCACGCCCGGCGACGAAGCGCTAGCGCTACTGCGCAACGCCGACACCGCCATGTACCGAGCGAAGCATCGGGGCCGTTCGCGCTGCGAGCTCTTCACCGAGGCAATGGGCGCAGCAGCGCACGATCGCAAGCAGCTCTCAATCGCACTCGAAAAGTCAATGGCTGGCGACCAGTTGCGCTTGGCCTACCAGCCAATCATGTCGACCCACACCGGCCGCATGGTGGGCGCCGAGGCACTGCTTCGCTGGCACCACCCCGAGCGCGGTTTGCTGATGCCCCGCGACTTCGTGTCCATCGCCGAGGAGAGCGGATCGATTCTGCCGATGGGCGATTGGGTCATCCGTCAGGCATGTCGCGATGCCCGCGCGTGGCTTGACGCCGATTTGGTCGAGCGCAATTTCAGCGTGCACGTCAATGTGAGCGGGCGCCAGATGAGCGAAGGCGCGTTCGTCGAACGAGTCATCGCCTCGGTACGCGAACTCGATCTGCTGCCAAAGCAACTCACCCTCGACTTCGACGAGAGCACCCTCTACGCCGACCAGCCAACCACAATGCGAGCCTTGGCAACCTTGCGTCGCTTTGGTGTCAGCATTGCCCTCGACAGTTTCGGGACAGGTGCATCGTCGCTTACCGCGCTTCGCGACTACCGCGCCGATGTGCTCAAGCTCGATGGCTCAATAGCCTCAAGCCTTGGAGCCGACGGCGACAATGATCCGATCGTGCGTTCGATTATTCAGCTTGCGCACGCGCTCGACATGGAGGTCGTGGCTGAATGGGTCACTGCTCCTGATCAGCTACACCGACTCAAGATGCTCGGCTGCGATATGGCCCAAGGCTTCTTGCTTGGCGAGCCAGTGACAGCCGAATCATTCGCTGCTACCGCTCGCGCTCGCACCCGCTAGGCGTACTTTGTCGCCGCCAACCAGTTGGTCAGTGGCTGACCGCGATGTCGTCGAGATACGACGCAAACTTTTCTTGTGCGGCAAGACGACGCGTAGGAATGTGCTCGAGTGGCGGATCTGATGCCCGATAACGCTTGAGCAACTGACGGGCCACGGTGACCTTGTGTACCTCGTCGGGACCGTCGTAGATACGCGCGGCGCGCGCAGCGCGATACATCGCCTCGAGCGGCAAGTCGGTGGTGTAACCCAAGCTGCCATGAATCTGAATGGCTCGGTCGATCACGTTGTAGAGCACCTTGGCGCCCCAAAACTTAATGACGCCGATCTCTACACGGGCGTCGCTGTGATGCTTGCCTTGTGCGTGCAGTTGGTCCATCTTCCACGCCGCTTGCAGCGTGAGCAGCCGAGCGGCCTGCATCTCGGCGTGGCTCTCGGCAATCCAGTCTTGAATCATCTGTTTTTCGGCCAGGATGCTGCCATGTGAGTAGCGGGTGAGCGCGCGCTCGCACAGCATGTCGAAGGCTCGCTGGCTCTGACCTAACCAACGCATGGCATGGTGGATGCGACCTGGCCCAAGTCGCTTTTGAGCCAACGCGAAACCTTGACCGATGCCCGCCTCGCCACCCACAACGTTGTCGAAGGGCACACGCACGTTCTCGTACAAGATCTCCGCGTGGCCGCCAGGCTCACCGGTCTTGTGGTCGGGCTCACCCATTGTCGGCACATCGCGGACGATGTTCACGCCAGGGGTTCGAGTTGGCACGATGATCATCGAGTAGGCCTTGTACGCGCCGTGCTCCGAGTCGCCGGTCTTGCACATCACGATCAAGAAATCGCTGATCGACGCATTCGAAGAGAACCACTTGTGGCCGTTGATAACCCATTCGTCGCCATCGCGCATTGCGCTGGTGGTGAGCAGCGTGGGGTCGGCGCCGGCACCGGGTTCGGTCATGCTGAAACAGCTACGCATTGTGCCGGCCAACAGTGGCTTCATCCATTGCTCGCGCTGCTCGGGAGTGCCACCCACCGAGAGCAGCTCGGCGTTGCCGCTATCGGGTGCGTTGTTACCGAACACGCTCGGCGCAAACGCGCACTGACCCAAGATTTCGTGCATCAAACCCAGGCGCACTTGGCCAAAACCCATACCGCCCATATCGGGGGGAAGGTGGGCGGCCCACAGCCCTTGCGCCTTGACCTGGTCTTTGAGGGGCGCAACGATTTTTGCGAACATCTCGCGCCCACCAGGCTGGCGGAATTCGTGAGCAAGTGTCTCGAGCGGAATAATCTCTTCGCGTACGAAGCGGCGCATCCATTCAAGCTTGGCTTCGAACTCTGGCTCGGTCTCAAAATCCCATGCCATCAGTGGCTCCCCTCGTGTCGGTATTTCGACTGTAGCCAGCGAGCCTCTGCATACACTCAGCGTGTGAACGGACCAGCAGGCAGCATTCTCACGATTGCCGTGCTGGCGTTTGTGGGCACCCGCCTTGTCGCAGGCCTACGTCGTTCAATGGCTCGCGACGGCCGCGATCTCATCGTTCGAATCGTTCGTGGCGTTCGTTGGCGTCACGTGTGGCCCGTTCCGTTCGTGCTGACCTCAGTCATCGTCGCAGCCACCGCGCTGGCGCGAATTCCCGGAATGCAATGGGGTTGGTGGAGCGCGCTCGGCGGCGAAGGTAATCCCGTGTTCGGGTCAAACACGTCAACCATCGGCACCGTCTGGGAATGGCTCATTCCAGCCGTGTTCATGGTGATGCTCGTGCCCGCGCTGCCGTTGTTTGCCTATGCCGAGGAGCGCATGTTTCGCAGCGGAGCCGAGCACTGGAATCCACGCCGACGCGCCCTCAAGATCGTTCAGTTCGGCCTGATTCACGCCTTGATCGGCATTCCAATTGGCACAGCATTGGCACTCAGTATCGGCGGCGCGTATTTCATGTTCGCCTATCTACGTTCGTACCGAGCGACGCCTTCAACGCATCATGCAACACTCGAGTCTGCTCGAGCTCACGCCAGCTACAACGGCTGCATCATCTTGTTCGTCATCGCTGCGGTGGCCATCGACACGCTGAGCGCCGCCTAGCTCTCTCTCCCACAAGGACCCAACCAAATGACCCCATCAGTAACCGACGTGAGTATCGAGCGCGGCGAAAGCGTGACCATCTCATTCGACGACGACATCGTGTGCATTTTCGCGGTCGGCGATCTACGCGCCGCATGCCCATGCGCAACGTGTCGTGGATTCCGCGAACGCGGCGACGATGCGTGGCCGCGCCCTGGGCATCCCACCAACATCTCCATCACCAACGCCGAGTTCGCGGGGGCATGGGGTATGTCGATCTCGTGGAGCGACGGACACGACACGGGCATCTACGCGTGGGCATCGCTACGACAGTGGTGGTTCGATTCGCAGAACGAACCACCCCGCCAAGAGGCGTGAGTTCACCGGCCACCGGTACTCTTTCAGCATGTCGCTGCCTCAGCCACCAATTCTCACGCGCTGCTATCGCCACCCCGATCGCGAAACCGGTCGCAGTTGCACCCGCTGCGGCAAGCCCGCCTGCAGCGACTGCCTCGTTCAGGCAAGCGTGGGTTCACATTGCGCCGATTGTCGCAAGGCGGCACAGCCCGACATCAAAACTCGCGTGCGATATGCGAGCGCCGGCCAACCAACGCTGGTCACCTCAACCATCATTGCCATCAACGTCGCTGTGTTCTTTTGGATGTCAGCGCAGGACATCGGCACGTTGTCGGGCGGCGGACGCGTCAGCCAGGCGCAGTTCGATCTTGGCCTCAACAGAATCATGCTCGGCCAAACTCACCATTGGTATCAACTCATCACCAGCGGATTCATCCATTTCGGATTTCTGCACATCGGTTTCAACATGTACATCTTGTGGCAGCTCGGTCAACTGCTCGAGCGCACGTTGGGGCGGGGCGCATTTGCGTTGTTGTACTTCGCCAGCCTCCTCGGTGGCTCCGCAGGCGTGCTCTTGCTCACCGATCGGGGTATTAGCGGCGGAGCATCGGGAGCTGTGTTCGGGCTGATGGCTGCTCTGGCAATCTCGATGCATCGGCAGGGCACCAACATATTTCAGACCAGCATTGGTCGACTGCTGATGCTCAACCTCGTCTTCACGTTCGTGATCCCCGGCATTGCTATTGGCGGCCATCTTGGCGGCGTGGCGGCAGGCGGCCTCTGCGGCGCAGTGATGCTTGCTCCGAAATGGAAGCCAGTTCCGAAATGGGCGGTGTACGCAACTCCGGTCGCGGTAGGGCTTTTTGCCATCGCGATCTCTGTGTTCGCAGTTGGCTGACACCCGCAACATCGTCATCGTCGACCCCGCAGCCGTAGCCTGTGCACTCGTGGACGCAGCCGTGCTCATACCGGTTAAAGATTTCCGGCAGGCCAAGGCACGTCTCGCCGATGTGTTGGCCCCACACCATCGTCTGCGCCTCGCTCGCTGGACCGCCGACCGAGTGGTCGCCGCGGCATCTCCGCTGCCCGTGTTCATCGCATGCGACGACCGCGATGTCGCTACCTGGGCCGAGACACACGGCGCCACGGTGCTGTGGAGCCCCGGACGCGGCCTGAACGCTGCCGTGCACGATGGCATCGCCGCGTTGGCTGCTGCGGGCATTGAACACGTCATCGTCGCTCACAGCGACCTACCGACGCCGGCACCGTTGGCCAACATTGTGCTCAGCGGCGGCATCGTGTTGGTGCCCGACCTGCGCGACGACGGCACGAACGTGATCGCCATTCCCTCGCGCATCGGCTTTCAGCCCGCTTACGGATCGCAGTCGTTTCGCCGCCATCTTGCGCAAGCCATGTCGCTTGGCCGCCCCGTTCGTGTGCACCGCGATATTCGGCTTGCGCTCGATATCGATACGCCCCCCGATCTTGCCCACCCTCTCGTTGCAAAGGTGCTGCCCAAATGGCTGCAAATGAACCCGGTCAACCAAGCCTGACATTGCCATCAGGCAGTTTCGCGTGGACATCGAACATGGCCACGCCCAGCTCGGTGCTCGCTATCGGAGCGCATCCCGACGATGTCGAGTTTGGTTGTGGAGCCACGCTGGCGAAATGGGCGTCACAGGGGTGCGTGGTACATCACCTTGTGCTCACCGACGGTTCAAAGGGAACATGGAACCCCGACGCCGACATCACTGCTTTGATCGCAGCGCGCAAGCTTGAGCAACGCGAAGCAGCGCTTCGTCTTGCAGGTTCGCACCGCGGCGAAGTTGTTTTTCTCGAGCAGATCGACGGCGAACTCGACAGCACTCTTGCATTGCGCGGCGAGGTCGCGCGCTGCATCCGCACTCTGAAGCCCGCCGTGATCGCAGGGCACGATCCGTGGAAGCGCTATCGCTTACATCCCGACCATCGCCATGCCGGTTTGCTTGCGTGCGATGCCATCGTGGCGGCCCGAGATCCCCACTTCTTTCGCGAGCACGGCTTGGCCGCACACCGTCCGCACAGCTTGCTGTTGTGGGAGGCTGATGCCCCCGATCACTTCGAGGACGTCAGTGCATTCGTGCACACCAAGCTCCATGCGCTCGAGGCCCACGCTTCGCAATTCGAAAGCACAATGAAGGCAACATCAACCGATCAACTTGCGCAATTCAGAACACGAATTTCCAGCCGACTCGAAGGCCTCGGCGCCGCACACAATGTCGGTTCAGCCGAGGTTTTCAAGCTCATCACAGATTTGTGAGCCCACATCATGACTTCACTTCAGCACGTCGCTCACGACGCACCGATAGACACAATTGTTAATACGTTGCATGCCGACGGCGCAGTCATCGTCGATCAACTGCTCTCGCCCGATCTCGTTACCCGATTTCGCCACGACATGGAACTCGCCGCAAGCACGTTTCAGGCTGGCACGCGCTGCGCCGACTCCGACGTTCAGCACTTCTGGGGAAACACCACCAAACGGTTCACGAGACTCGCTCATCGCAGCACTGCCTTCGTCGACATATTGCTGCACCCAACGCTGCTCGCCGTGGCCGATGCACTCCTGCTTCCAAGTTGCACGGGCTACTGGATGAACACCGGCCAGATGATGATCATCGGCCCGGGCGAGGCGGCACAGGGGTTGCATCGAGACGCCGACAACTGGCGCACGATGAGCCGACCCGATGGCTTTGAGGTCCAAGTGAGTTGCATGTTTGCGATCACCGACTTCACCGAAGAGGTCGGCGCGACGCGCGTGGCGCCTGGTAGCCACAGCTGGCCCGACTACACCGCTGGGCCCGCTGAAGCAGCCACCGTTGCGGCCACTATGCCGGCAGGCAGCGGAATGATCTATACCGGTCGCGCATTGCACGGCGCTGGCGCAAACGTGACCGCCGATCAGTGGCGGTTCGGCTTGCACTTGTCGTACGTGCTCGGTTGGCTCACGCCCGAAGAGGCGGGGCCGCTTGGGGTCGATTGGGACACGGTGAAGCACTTGCCCGAACGCGCCCAGCAGTTACTCGGCTGGCGCTGTTACAACACGGTGCCCGGCGACGCCACACGGCTCTGGACTGTCGACTACGAAGATGTGCCAGTGGGTCTCGGGTTCGAGCCGCCGAGCTCGTAGATGCCCATTTCAGGCGGCGCTTCACTCACCCGAAAAAGCACGAACGGGAGGCCGTAGCCCCCCGTTCGACGCGCTCCAAACCGGATGGTTCGTTGACTACTTCTTCTTGGCTGGAGCAGCCTTCTTTGCAGGTGCAGCCTTCTTTGCAGGTGCAGCCTTCTTTGCAGGAGCTGCCTTCTTTGCAGGAGCTGCCTTCTTGGCCGGAGCCTTCTTTGTTGCTGCCACGTCTGTTCCCTTCTTGTTGATTTCTCGGTTACTTCTTCTTATTCGGATTCAGCGCAGCCTTGAGTGTTGAACTCGAGGTGAACTTCATATTCGTCGATGCTGCGATCTTCACCTCAGCACCGGTCTGTGGGTTACGACCAACGCGCGCTTTACGCTTGCTTGTGCTGAACGAGCCGAAGCCCGGCCAAGCAACTTTGTCGTCATTTTTTGCCACAGCAACTACCTGGTCGAAGAAAGCCGCAAGAGTGCGCTCGGCATCTGCCTTCGTCACTTCGGCTTTCGTTGCAACCGCTTCAATCAATTCTGCTTTTGTCATTTTCTAATTTCCTCCTCGGTTAACGGAGCGTTACGCAAGCATTATCGAACACGCTTCGCGCAGTGATTACAAGCATTTAGATAGTTGCAAATGCAACTACATCGAAATCACTTGATCGCGCAAGACGAACACGATTCACTGCGTTCATGTCGCTCACTCAGCATTGGCCACTTTTCGATTTACATGTGCGAACACCACGTCTCGAACTGCGCTATCCCACCGACGATGAGGTCGCCGAAATCGCGGAGCGCGCCGTCTCGGACGGCGTGCATGATCCGTCGTACATGCCGTTCTCAATCGAGTGGACCGACGTGCCGGCGCCTCTCCAGCAACGACGCACGCTGCAGCATCATTGGAGCCAACGCGCATTGTGGGAGCCCACGTCTTGGACGTGCAACTTTGTCATCGTGGCCGACAATCTGATCGTGGGCTCTCAATCAGTGGCGGCAGACAACTTCAACATTATGCGGTGCGCTGTCACCGGCTCGTATCTGCTCCAGCCCTTTCAAAATAAGGGTTTGGGTACCGAGATGCGGTCAGCAGTACTGCACCTCATCTTCGCTGGACTTGAGGCAGACCGAGCCCTCACTGGGTCGTGGGAGGACAACGCGCAGTCACTTGGCGTTACCCGCAAACTGGGTTACGAGGTCGAAGGACGACACCGAATGACCAGCCGCGGTGAGCCCCGCGAGATGGTCGGTTATCGCCTCACTCGGGCTGCATGGGAAACTCAACGCCGTGACGACATCAGCATCGAAGGCCTAACACCATGTCTCGAAATGTTCGGCCTCAGCAACGCTGCGCCGGAGTCGACGGCTGCAAAGGTGGCTGGGTCGTAGCAAGTCGCGGCGGCGCGCATGTCGAGCCATCGATCGCCAACGTCATCGCGACCTTCGACATCGTCGGCATCGACATGCCGATTGGTCTTCCAAATATTTTTTCGCGACAGAGCGATTTTGAAGCTCGTCGCTACTTGCGGCCGCGCGGCAGCACTGTGTTTCCAACTCCGCCTCGCGCGTGCATCGAAGCAACCGACTACTCAGAGGCATGCGCGCTCGCGCGTGAGGCCACTGGAAAAGCGATCTCAATACAAGCGTGGAACATCGTGGCGAAGATTAAAGAGGTCGATGCGTTTATCTCGCGAGACCACGAACACCGCGTTGCGGAGATGCATCCCGAGTGCTCATTCCTCGCGATGAACAACGACGAGCCATTGGCCTCGAAGCACACATCGGTTGGCATCGAACAACGAACACGACTCGTCGAATCTCACTTCGCCATCACCCCCATACCGCTGCGATTTGCGCGCATCGACGACGTGCTCGATGCCTACGCAGTGCTGTGGAGTGCCGAACGATTCGCCGCAGGGAAACACCGCACGATGCCCGAGCACCACGAGCAGCGCGACGCCCGTGACCTGCTGATGCGAATCGTTGTTTAGCGCAGCGCTTCACACCGCTCAACATTGCCGACACAAGGCGTCACCTAATGTTCATCGAACAGTCCACCATCGAATGCGCGACCTGAGCTATATCTGAGAGCACGACGAAACCGAAAGGCTTCGCCAACACGCACTGCCAACATGTATCGCCTCGTGGTGTTTGAAGGGATGACCGTGACCGATCTCTTGAGGGCTCCTTCCGAGCTACCTGTTCCGGGCCGAGAGGTCATCCCTCCTGGAGCCGCTCAGCGAACCCGATTCGTTCTCGACACGTCGGTACTCATCGCCGACCCGGGCTGCATCAACTGCTTCGGCGATGTCGATGTTGTGATTCCGCTCACCGTCATCGAAGAACTCGATGGGCTCAAGAGTCGGCCCGACGATGTCGGACGCGCAGCACGCACTGCGCTGCGCGCTATCGAAGAACTCCGAATGCGCAATGGGGGCTCGCTTGCCGAGCCGGTTCGCGTCGGCTCCGCAGACAACACCGGAACGCTTCGCATCGAGATCAACGGCGTACAAAAGCATCTCCTCATCGAGCACGGACTCGACACCGAGAAAGCCGACAACCGCATCATCGGTGCTGCGCTCGGCCAGGCAAACCATGCCCCTACTCGAATGGTCTCCAACGATGCGGCGCTGCGCATCAAAGCAGCCCACCTTGGCCTTGAGGCAGTCGAGCATCACCCGGCCGGCCGCGCTGCCGACACCCGGCCGGTTGGTTGGCTCACGCTCAACACCGATCACGAAGGCATTAATCGTCTGTACGCCGACTCAACCATTGCCGTCGACGACATCGAAGGCTCCGACAAACTCGACGAGAACGGATTCGCCGTGCTGCGTTCGGGTTCGCAGTCGGCGCTCGCTCGTCGCCGCGGCAACGACTTCCATGTGCTGAGCCACACCACACCCGAAGCGTGGGGGTTGCGTCCACGCTCTAAAGAGCAACGGTTTGCGCTCGAGTTGCTGCTCGATCCGCAGGTCAGCGTGGTGGCTCTCGACGGGCGCGCCGGCACCGGCAAGACACTCTTGGCCGTAGCCGCCGGTCTCGAACAGGTCGTCGAGCGACGAGCCTTCGAACGCCTGGCTATCTACCGCCCGCTTATTCCCGTCGGGCGCGCCGATGTCGGGTTCCTGCCCGGTGGACTCGAAGAGAAGCTCGATCCGTGGATGTCGGCGATCCACGACTCGATCGTTGCACTCACCGATCAGCGCAGCAGCAGAGATGCTCGTTCGCTGATCGAAGACCTCACTTCTCGGGGTCAGCTCTCAATGGAGTCGGTGACCTTCCTTCGTGGCCGATCGCTGCATCGCCAGTTCGTGGTGGTCGACGAGGCCCAGAACCTCGAGCCAACCACGCTCAAAACAATCCTCACCCGCATTGGCGACGGCACCAAGGTTGTATTCACTGGCGACACAAGCCAGATCGACGCCCCGTATATGGGCGAGTCGAATAATGCCCTCGCCGTGCTCATCCAAGCCTTCGCCGGTCAAGCCTGCTTTGGTCATGTCACGCTGTCGGCTTGTGAGCGCAGCGAGGTCGCCAGCCTGGCTGCCGAGTTGTTGTAAGTCACACCGTAACCTTCTGTACATTTCCGGCACAAAGTATTAGTGTTAAATCTGTTCAGCCCGTAATGTCTTCCATTACTGAGCCCGTGGGCCAGTGAAGATGAGGTCAGCAGATGTTTATGAGGTCTCCAAACCAGCCCGCAGATAACGCCGTCGAAGCCCGACTCGGCAATTCGGTTCATTGGTCCGACTTTGCTGCATGCAAAGGCCGCACCTCATTGTTCTTTGCTCCACGCGCCGAACGTCCGCAGGCACGATTGCGCCGCGAGACCCAAGCCGGGGCCATCTGCGCCAAGTGCACCGTTGTCGACGACTGCCGCAGCTTCGCCCGTGACAACCATGAATACGGTTTCTGGGGCTGCGAGTCAGAAGAAGAACGCCACCGCGCCGGGTACACCGTGTCGGCACCCATCGGCATCCGCGCCCGCCCCGCTGCTCTCGCCAACTAGTCCCAGAGTCGTCGGGTTGCGCTGCAACGGCAGTCGTGCCCGCCTCGCTCGCTAACGTGGTGCCGTGACACCAAGCGAACTCGTCTCCGATTTTATTAGTGCCTTCAATAGTCGCAACCTTGAGGCAGCGATCGGCATGGTCGACGACGAATGCGAATACGACAATGTGCCGATGGGCAAGGTCGTTGGCCCCGAGGGCATTCGCGCCAGCCTTGAACCCTTCATTGCGATGTGCGACCAAATCGAGTGGCTGGTGTCGCACCAAGTTGAGTCGGGCACAGTGCACGCCGGCGTCGTGATGAACGAACGGCTCGATCGTTTCCACCTCGGCGATCACTGGCTCGAGATTGCCGTCGCCGGCTTGTTTGTCATCCGCAACAACAAGATCGTGTTGTGGCGCGACTACTTCGACAAGCAGACCTTTATCGAGCAGATGTCGGCATAGCCGACGCCGCGTTTCGTAACCATGTTGCACCCCACGCCTAGGGTGTGGCACATGAGTCATTCCCCGTCGAGCCTCGGCACATTGGCAGACCTACGTTTTGGCGTTGTCGATGTCGAGACCTCAGGCTTATCGTCCAGCAAGCACCGCGTCTTGCAGGTTGCGGTGGTCACGGTCGATGGCAACGGAACCGTGCTCGACAAGTGGGTCAGCCTGATCCGCCCCCGCAATCGCTGGTTCTTTCGCCTCGGGCCGCAGCACATCCACGGGCTCACCCGCTCGGCCCTGCGATCAGCGCCGCCAGCCAAGACCGTTCTCACCGAATTGGCATCTCGGTTAGCAGGCACCACCTTCACCGCCCACAACGCCAAGTTCGATGCGGGCTTCTTACAGCAAAGTGCACAGCGAGCCAACATCGATCTGCACCTGAGCGCTCCGCTCTGCACTCTCAAGCTGTCTCGCCAACTCGACCCAGGTCGCACGATGTCGCACAAGCTCACCGATGTCTGCGTTCGCTACGGGGTGTCACTCGATCGACCGCACGACGCCCTCGAAGACGCCCTTGCCACCGCCGGCGTGTTGCCGTTCTTGCTGCACGCACACGGCGTCAGCAACGCCAATCAGGTCGCGCTGTGGTCCACACCATAACGGTGCAGCACAGTCTGTGCTGCGGTTGCCGCCAACGACGACCATCGTTCGGGCTGCAACACCACAGTCGAAGCGCCTAAGCGCAGCATCAGCCGCGACAACCACTGCTCACCGGTTACCGCAAGCACCACAATCGACATATCGGCAAAGGACTCGTCTTGAGTGATCGAGTCAGTTGGATAGCGCTCGATCATCCACAACATGTGGGTGGGCATCCGCAGGGTGACCCGTTCGAAATCGGGGTCATCGATAAACCACTTCCTAGGGTCGGGCATCTCCACATCGCGCGCCGCATCGAAGATGCCCGTTGCGTCGATAGCCCTGATGCGATCGATTCTGAAGATGCGTTCCTCGCCCGTTCGGTGATCGTCGGCGAGTAAGTACCAGTGGCCGCTATCGGTGAATACAGCGCGCGGCGTTACGTCTCGATCGGTTACTTCGTCACGCGCAGGTGTCCAGTACGACATACGCAAACGCTCGCCACTGGTTGCGGCGGTGGCGAGTTCGTCGGCCGCTTCAGGCCTGTCGAGATCGACCACAACGCCATCATCACCAAGCTCAATGGCAAGCTTGTCGAGCGCCCGCCCAAGTGGGCCCGTCGGGTCGGCCCCGGGCAACTGCATCGCTGAGCGACCCGCCACGAGTAGGGCAAAGCCCTCGGGGGCAGTGAGCCGCAACGGTCGCGTAAAGAGCCTCCGCACCCCAACGCAGACCATGCCTTCGTCGATGTAGACGTCGATCAGTTCGTCTTGATACGGAGGCAGGCCGCACATCGCAGCTCGCTCAATATCGGCAATGAGTTCGGCCTCGGTGAGCGCGAAGTGCGCGGCCATCTCAGACACGGGGACTTCCTCGCGCTGCATCAGCCACGGCAACATCACCAAGAGTCGCTTGAGGCGCTCGTGCGCCGGGCGGGGTCCGCGCTTGGCCATCAGCGATCACCTGCGTTTGCGGCAGCGACAATGTTGTTGAGCCACTGAATTGTCTCGTTGCGGATCTCGGGGGGGCCCTCGACCACCGCATGTTCACCGAACCCGAGCAACCATGTGTGAAACGCAAACCGATTGAGGCACGGCACGTCGACGGTCACTGAACCATCGGGGTTCGGAGTACCAAAGCCAGCAAGCCCGAGGTCGCCCGCTGCATGCCATCCGCGGCTTGCCTCGATGCGCACTTGAGCCACGCTGATCTCGGTATCGGGGTCGCCCATCAGGCGTGGATCGGCGGGAAATGCCTCGCGGATATCGAACTTTTCCGGACGTTCGAAAGAGCCCGCCTCGCCAACGGCGACCGAACCCTCGATGCGATCGACTCGATAGGTGCGCTGCGCGTCGTGAGCGTGCTCGTGGCCGATGAGATACCAGCGGCCATCGCGAAGTAACAGCCCATATGGATTGAGCACCCGGACAACGTCGCGATATGAGAACTGTGCAGTGGCTCGTGATGTAATGGCCTCTTGCAGAGGTGGGAGCACCTCGGAGGTGGGCACTCTGGCGGCCACCGCAAGCGATAGCTGCTCACTACCGACGCCCAATTTCCACAGACCGTCTTGCCCCCAAGAGTCATCAGTGTGAGCCGCAGCGACCGCAAGTTGCAGCGCTCGGCGTTCGTCGTCGGTGAGATCGAGATCGGCCAACTCGTAGCGTCGACGATCGATTCTGTAGGCAGTGCGCCCCGCCTGATCGCCGCCAAGAACTTCTTGCTCGATGGTGATGCCAAGTTCGCGGAGCACGGTCTTGTCGCGCTCGAAAGCGCCACGTCGAGCAGCTTCGCCGTCGGGATACTGATCGGTCAGTTCGTGCGTTATGCGTTCGAGCGTGAGCGGCTCGCGCGTTTCGAGTAGCAGCGCCAACAGATTGGTAAGTCGCTCAAGAGGATCGGCCATGGCTGTGGAGCGTAGATGCTCAGCCGGACGCTTCGGCGCGACTGCTGTCGATGACCCGGCGCATGATGGCCACGACATCGTCGCTTAACGCTCCTGGAGTGAGGACTCCGGCGACACCGAGTTCGATGAGTTTGGCAGCATCGAGCGGCGGGATGATGCCCCCGACAACGACGGGAATGTCGACACCACGTTCACGTAACTTGGCAACCACCAGTGGGGCCAGGGTCATGTGTGCCCCGCTGAGCATCGACAATCCGATGGCATCGACGTCTTCGTCGATTGCTGTAGCAGCAACCTTGTCGGGTGTCTGAAAGAGCCCGGTGTAGATCACCTCAAAGCCCCCGTCGCGCAAGATTCGAGCCACGACCTTGACACCGCGGTCGTGCCCATCGAGCCCGACCTTGGCGACCAACACTCGATCACTCATACATACGACCGACAGGCAAGTTGCTACGCATGCGGTAACCCTAATAACGAAAACAAAAAATCGCGGACTCATGGCGTGCCTGCTCGACAGCGCAACGCACCGGTGGCCTATGGGGTTCCGGTGGATCACCGTTCGAGCTCAGTGCGTAACATCGGGACCAATCGGTTTAGAGACACATAAGGGGTGGGCGATGGACACAACCCAAGCGGGACGATATGCCGGCAAGGTTGCCGTAATCACCGGTGCCGCCAGCGGTCTTGGCGAAGCAACGGCGCGGCTTCTCGTGACCGAAGGCGGACACGTAATCATCGCCGACTACGGCGCCGAACGCGGACAAGCAGTTGCAGCCTCTCTCGGTGACGCTGCTCGGTTTGTGCAGTGCGACGTAACCAACGAAGCCGACGTTGCCGCGGCGATGGACGCAGCCGTGATCACCTGGGGACGCCTCGATGGCGCATTCGCGAACGCCGGCATTGTGGGCGTGATCGGCCCCATCGAGCAAACGCCAATGGACGATTTCGACCGCACCATCGCCGTGTTAGTTCGTGGAGTCTTCGCCACCGTGAAGCACGCGGCGCGGCAGATGATTGCGTGCGGCAACGGAGGCGCAATCATCGCCACCTCAAGCACGGCTGGCGTGCAGGGTGGACTCGGGCCCCACACCTACGCAATGGCCAAGGCTGGCGTCATTGGGCTCACCCGTTCGGCTGCGGCTGAGCTTGCCCAACACCGCATTCGAGTCAACGCGATCGCGCCCGGCAGCATCCCCACCGGCATGACCGCTCATGTGATGTCTGGCGACCCCGACGCACTCGACAAAGCCACCGCGCAAATCGCTGCCACCTCGCCGCTGGGCCGCGCCGGATCGCCGAACGACATCGCCGAGACCGCCTTGTTCTTGTTGGGCAACGCTGGCAGCTACATCAGCGGACAGTGCATCGTGGTCGACGCTGGGCTCACCGCTGGCGCCTCAATGAACTCGCGTTGGGCCCGCACCGGCATGGTGGTTGCCCGCTAGGCGTCGAGGGTTTCGGCAACAACTTGCAGCTCTGCCGAACGCGAGGCCCGAAGCTTGCGGACCACCAACTCGAGTGCGCGTACGCCCACAACCGACAGCGCGCACACAGGAATCAAGCGCGCATCGCCCGCCAGTTCGGCAATCACCACAATTCCCACAAGTGGGGCCTGCGTGCCAACCGCAATGCCCACCGACATCGCTGCGAGCATGCCGTCCCAATGCGACCCCGACAGTGGTGCGCCCAACTTGTCGAGTGCCTCGAAAGCGAGCAGCGCCGCACCAGCTGCAACAGCCATTGATGGCGAAAAGGCGCCCCCGGGCGCGCCCGCTGCGAGCGACGCAGTGGTGGCAACAATCTTGCCGAAGCACAACGCCAGCCCGAGGCCAACGGTGGCACCGGTGACACCCTTATTGATTGCGTCCATTCCGTTTCCAGAGGCCAACGGGACAAGCGCAATCGTGAGGCCGCCAAGTGCGGCGAAGATCAGCGATCGAGCCCATGTGCGCGCCGTCTCATCCGTAGGCATCTGCGCGGGGACTATCCGTTGACGCAACATAAAGAACAGGCGCGTGGCGACAAGAGCCGGAACGAGCCCTACTGCTGCATGCGCGAACGAGTCAATACCGAGCGGCGCAATACCGCGATCGAAGACCGGGCCGCCGCCAAGGAACTGCGCCGAGATCGCCCAACCCAGCACGCCTCCGGCGAGCGCGCTACCAGCGGTGCGGCGCTGCGGTTGGTTGACCACGTGCTCACGCACATAGAGGAAGCCTGCAATTGGGGCGTTGTACACAGCGGCGAACGCTGCGGCCACGCCCGTTACGGCGAGGTCGGCAGGTGGCCGGCTGATCTTGCGACTCAGCCACGAGCCAAAGCTGCCACCCGTCTCGAGGATGGTGGCCTCGCGCCCCAGTGAAGCAAGCGAGGTCATCGCTACCCACGTGCCCGAGGTGCGCACCAACGTGCCGCTGAGGCTGGGTCCGAGACCCACGCCGCGCGTGACATCAGCAATGCAGCCGAGCCCAAGGCGCTCGCGGCGCCAACGCGACGCGAGACGACCAAGCCAACTTGCGAGCAGTAGCCCACCGGTGACAATCGCAAACACGAGCAGCGGTGAGGTGGACTGCGATACCGCTGTAGATCGTTCGTCACCGCCGAAATGTTCGAGGAGAAAGTGGATCGAGCGGCGAAACGCGAAGGCAAACAGCGCGGCAAATGCCGACACCGCCACTGCAGCGAGAAACGTGACGAGCATCGAGGTGATGCCGGAGCGACGACTCACGGTGCACTGTGCTGTTCGTCGCGATACCACTGGATCAGCGCTGCGGTCGAGCTGTCGTGATTGACCGCCGCCGTAGGGCGGTGAGGTGCTGAGAGCTCGGGCGTGATGCGGTTGGCGAGCACCTTGCCCAGCTCGACACCCCACTGGTCGAAGCTGTTCACGTCCCACACGCAGCCCTGCACGAACACCTTGTGCTCGTAGAGCGCAATGAGCTCGCCAAGAACTCGCGGAGTAAGCCGCGAGGCAACGATGGTGGTGCTGGGTCGGTTGCCGGTGAACACCCGGTGCGGCGCTTGCTCTGACGACGCTCCGTCGGCGATCACCTCGGCTTCGGTCTTGCCGAAAGCCAGCGCCTCAGTCTGAGCGAACATGTTGGCCATCAGCAGATCGTGATGGTTGCGATGCGCGTGATTGGGGCGCGCGAAGCCGATCATGTCTACCGGCACCAACCTGGTGCCCTGATGGATGAGCTGATAAAACGCGTGCTGGCCGTTGGTTCCTGGCTCACCCCACACGATGGGCCCGGTCTCGCCGACAACCGGCGAGCCATCGCGGCGTACCGACTTGCCGTTGCTTTCCATGTCGAGTTGCTGCAGATACGCGGTGAACCGACTGAGCTCATGGGCATAGGGCAGCACGGCATGGCTTTGCGCACCCAACATATTGCTGTTCCAGACGCCAAGCATCGCCATGATGACCGGCACGTTCTGAGCCAGTGGCGTGTGTAGGAAGTGTTGATCAACAGCGTGGAATCCGGCGAGGAACTCGGTGAACGCATCGGGCCCAATGGCGAGCATGAGCGACAGGCCGATTGCTGAATCAACCGAATAGCGGCCGCCCACCCAATCCCAAAAACCGAACATGTTGTCGGTGTCGATGCCGAAAGCGCTGACCCCCGCGGCGTTGGTAGACACCGCCACGAAGTGCTTGCTCACTGCCGATTGAGTGCCGTGCGCGCCAAGGCCGGCAAGCAGCCAGTCGCGCGCGGTTGAGGCATTGGTGATGGTCTCGATAGTGGTGAAGGTCTTCGATGAGACCACAAACAGCGTGGTCGCCGGATCGAGCTGGGCAAGGTTTTGGGCGATGTCGGCGCCGTCTACGTTGCTCACGAATCGACACTCGATGTCGGCGTGTTTGTACGCATGCAACGCCTGATAGGCCATCGCTGGGCCGAGGTCGCTACCACCGATACCGATGTTGACCACCGTACGAATACGTTGACCGGTATGCCCAGTAAACGCCCCCGAGCGCAGCCGATGAGCGAACGCTGCCATGCGATCGAGGGTTTCGTGCACATCGGGAACCACATCGCGCACTTGCCCGGTGTCGTCAGCAGTAGTGATGACTGTGTCGCGCGGTGATCGCAGCGCCACGTGTAACACCGCCCGATTCTCGGTGGTGTTGATGCGCTCGCCTGAGAACATTGCGTCGCGTTTCGCTGCTACACCAGCAACCTCGGCGACGTCGGCGAGCAGGCGCATGGTGGCTGCCGATACCCGCTGCTTCGAGAAGTCGACACGCAGGTCGGCCATCTTCACGGTGAACGCCTCGGCTCGCAACGGATCTGTCGCGAAGGCGTCGCGCAACGACACCATCGACTGAGCGCGCGCGTGCGTGAGAAGCGCCAACCAGGCCGGCGTAGCTGTGATGTCCACGGAGCAGACGTTAGTGCTACGCCACTCGCGCGGAGCTTTTCATCAGCGACACAAGCGGGTGGTCATTCGGCAGTGGCGTGGTCGCCGCCGCCGAGATAACTGCTCTCGATGAGATGGCGGTTGGCCGCTAAGTGCTTGGCATCACCCTCGATTTCGAGCGTGCCATGGTTCAAGACATAGGCCCGATCGGCTACCTCGAGGGCGAGATGCACGTGCTGCTCGACGAGCAAAATACCTGCCCCGGTTTCATCGGCGATGCGGCGAAGCACGGGCAACAGTCGCTCGACGATGATGGGTGCGAGACCAAGGCTCATCTCGTCGACCATCAGCAGCTTGGGGCTTGTGGCAAGCGCACGGCCCATGGCCAGCATTTGCTGCTCGCCACCAGACAACAAGCCAGCCTTGCGATCCATGAGGTTGTCGAGCGCCGGGAAATAGCCGAGTGCCTGGTCGAAGTTGGCCGAGCCCTTCGCTGCGCCCAACTTGAGGTTCTCGCGCACGGTGAGCTGAAAGAACAGACTGCGATCTTCAGGCACATGGGCCAAGCCCTCGCGAGCGATCATGTGAGCGCGGCGCCCCTTCACAGATTTGCCGAGCACACGGATGTCACCCGACAAAATCGGATTGAGCGCCGAGGTGGTTAACAGCGTGGTCGTCTTGCCGGCACCGTTGGGTCCAAGCAGGGCAACGATCTCGCCTTCGTTAACCGTGAGGTTCAGATTGCGTACGACCGGGACACCGTTGTAACCGGTGCAGAGATCGTCGATCTCGAGCAGAGCCATCAGTGCGTCTCCTCTTCGGCCGTGTGACCAAGGTAGGCCTCGATCACACGTGGGTTCTTTTGAATTTCGCTTGGAGTGCCCTCGGCAATTTTGACGCCGAACTCAATCACGTAGATGTAGTCGCACACGTTGAGCACGAGACCCATGTCGTGGTCGACCAGAAAAATCGTTGACCCAGCGCTAATGATGTCGCGTAGTCGGTCGCCCAGCACTCGGGACTCGACGCTGTCGAGTCCGGCCGCAGGTTCGTCCATGCACACCAGTTCTGGGCGGGCAGCTAGTGCTCGCGCTGCGCTGACGAGCTTGCGCTGACCCTGGCTGATCTCGTTGGGCATCTTCGATGCAAGATCGGAAATGCCAAGTACGTCGAGCGCCCAATCGGTAGACGAGCTATCGCGTGAGCGACGCGGCGCCACGAGGTCGGCGAAGAAACCGCCAACCGACTGCTTCTCGGCAGCTACTTGCAGGTTCTCGCGCACGCTGAGATCGTCGAACAATTCGAGCGATTGCCACGTGCGGCCTAAGCCCAACTTCGCGCGGCGATGCGGTGGAAGCGAGCCAATGTCGCGGCCTGCGAACTCGATGCGACCCGTAGTGGGGACGAAACCGGTAATGCCATCAATGAAGGTGGTCTTGCCGGCACCGTTGGGCCCAATCAGGCCGACGAGTTGCCCCTTCTGCACGGAGAAGTCGACTTCGTTGACGGCCTTGAGGCCGCCAAACGTGACCGACATGCTGGTTGTCTGCAGCAAGGTCGTCATCAGTGGGCACCCGCTTTCTCAGTTGCAGTAAGGGCAGACGAGTCGTGCGAAGTATCGCTGCTGGGTCGTTGTCGTGCGAACTTGTGTTGCACCGCTTGGCCCATCTGACGGGCCGCACCAGCAATGCCTTCGGGGTTACGCACCGAGGCGATGACCAATCCGAGGCCACCAAGAATGAGGGTGAACTCGCTGGGCACGCCGAGTGTTTCGCCGGCAAACGTAAAGACCAGACCACCGGCCACCAAGAGTCCGCCGCTAATGGAACCGGCCACACTGGTGATGCCGCCAAGGTATGCAAACGCGAAGAACGTGAGCGACTGCACATAGTTGAACTTGTCGGGCGTGACACCACCGAAGCGATACGCCGACACAGCGCCACCGATGCCAGCGATAAACGCCGACACTGCGAAGGCGAGGACTTTCATGCCCGACACATTGACACCGGCTGCTGCTGCTGCGCGCTCGTTTGAACGAGTGGCGAGCAGTCGGCGTCCGGTTGCCGACCGACGAAGGTTGGCAACTCCGTAACAGAGCAAGACCACAACGATGAGGCAGAACAACGCTGTCATCGGGTTGGGCTGCTTGCCGTCGCCGGCGATGAAGCCCAGAATCTTGTACTGCACGTCTCGCGGCTGCGATATGAGCGATGGCACCTTCACCGGAGCGCCCTTGAAACCACCGTTGACCGACCCGTTGCCAAAGACTGCGCGGTCCACTGCGACCGCGAAAGCGAGCGTGACAATTGCCAAGTTCACACCGCGCACCCGCAACGCGGGCAGGGCGACGAGCACTCCGACGAACATCGCCACAATCGCGCCGATGAAGATTGGGATAGGGAACGGCACGTTGTGCTCGGTGGTCATCTTGGCCACCAAGTACGCAGATATGCCAGCGAAAGCCATCTGCGCCAATGAGATCTGACCGACGTAACCAGTGATCACCACAATCGACAAGCAGATAATGATGCCGATGAGTGAGTTGGCCAGCGCCAAGCGAAAAGTGGGGCCGAAGATAAACAGACCACACACGGCCGTCGCCAGTGCGAGGGCGGGTCCGGCATAGCGAGTGGCCCAACGTGGTGGCGTAGGCGAGAACGGTAATCGGCCCGAGCTGATAGCACCGCGAGTGGGCAAGCTCTTACCCCGCAGGAACAGCACCAACACAATCACCACAAGCGGGAGCAGGCGCTCCATGCCCGGGAAGGCACTTCCGGCCGACTTCGGGAACCAATCGTGTTGCGCCTCGAGGTACTTCACGAGTCCGTACTGCATGCCCAGCACCATTGCTGCGAATGTGGTCCAGCCAAACGATGTGAAGCTACCCACGAGCGCCGCAGTGAGCGCTGGAATGATGAGCGCCGGCAGCACCGACGGGTCAACTGTGCGCAACACGGTGGCAGCGAAGATGCCGAGTAGACCCGTGATGACCGTGGAGATAACCCAGTTCGTGCCGGCCAAAAACTCGGGCGAGAAGCCGAGCACAACAGCGCCCTTTTCGTTTTCGGAAGCGGCGCGCGTGGCCAAGCCAAAGCGGGTGAGTTGGAACACCGCATAGAGCACGCCGGTGAGCACCAATACCAAGATCGCAATGGCCAACTCGTCGGAGTTCATGCTGATGCCGAGCGGCAACTGAAGCGGCTTTGAGCCACTGAAGAACGGCATCGACTCAACGGCGAAGGGCTGAATAGAAAACCGGCGCACGATGACCGCTTGCAGGTACAAGAAAAGACCAATGGATGCAACCACCTTGGCTAACGGCGGCGCAGAGCGCAACGGCCGAAAGATCAAGAAGTGCAGCACCAGGCCGAGCAGAACTGCGAACAACAGCGAGATGAGCAGGCCGGGCCAAAACTGCATGTCGGGCCCAAACGAAATTCGTGTGGGCCAATCGGGAAGATCGAGCGTTGAAGCCGAATCGAGTTTGTGAGCAATGCCTTCGATGAGCGCGAAGGGGTTCGGCAACGGTGGAAGAAACAGGTCGCCATCGCGGCGCAACACTGCATACACATAGGCCACGTACATCGCGATCGCGCTGTTGGCGAAGTTGACCACGCCCGAACCGCGATAGGTAACGACCAAGCCCAACGAAATCGCAGCGATGAGCGCACCGCTGGCCAAGCCTGGGCCGGTGAGGAATTGGTTCCTGGTGTTCGTGTCGAGCAACGCCCACACCACCATGCCTAATGCGCTCAACCCAATGAACCATTGGAGACACTTTGTTACGAGACCATTCATCGGCCCTCACCCCTCATTGAACGTCGTATTGCACAAGGTGGTGCGCCGCACACGCGGC
>CAMASN010000018.1 GCA_945861025.1 Ferrithrix thermotolerans DSM 19514 | reverse complement strand
TTCACGGCGTCGGCGAGGTCTTTTGATTTGTTGAGTGCGTTACCGAGTTGTTCTTTGCGTTTCGCGTCGTTGTAGGACGATTTGGTGGCACCGGCTAACCAGTCGGCGATGTTGCGCGCACCGGTGCCGGCCCAGTCGTTGTTGGTGGTTGCGTCGGCGATGAGGGTTGATTGGGCGACGCGGACGCGGTCGAGGAGTTGTTGGCACGCCAGGATTGTTTGGCGGCGTGTATCGGAGTTCATGGGGCGACACGCGTGCTCGGCGACCATGAGGCCTGCCGAATCAAGCAGTGTGGTGAGCTCATCCATGGAGACAGCGTAATCGAACAGGTGTTCGATCGTCAACCCCAAACCAAGAAATATCCCAGCGCATTGCAAAGAGGTCATCCAACAGGGTGAACCAGTGAACCGAGCCTGTGAGCCACACTTGTGCGCACACCGACAATCGTGAGGCAGGCATTGTGAACATCGGGCCTCGGAATCCATTTCTTGCCGACTCGGGTTACCCCATTGCTCACGGTCGTTGCGACCAACAAGACAACACTGCGCTTGCCGGACCGAGCGGGCCCACAGAGACCTTGCCTCCGGATGCAATTCAGTACTCGTGGGTCGGCTCAGGCCATTTCGGCGGATGTACTTCGGGGCCGTACGCCGATGGGCGTCGGGTGATTTGGAGTAACGGTCGCCAGAACATTGTGAAATTCGATTACGACACGCTCGAGATCTTGGCGACGCTGCCCATCGGTGATCTACCGGCGACGCCGCTCGCCGAACTTGAAGACCACGTCGGCAAGCTCGATTCGCTGCGCGATCACGATGCCATCGTGCACGCCATCACGCTGGCACTCAACTTCTTGGTCGGCCTCGATGGCGTGTACTCGCTGCTCGACTGTGACCACACGCTGTTTGTTGGCCGTCAGGGTGGAGTCGTGGCGTTCGGCGACACAGATCCCGACGATCCGGCGTCGCCAATCATCGAGCGCGGCTACTGGGATAAACCGGCGCACATTGAGGGCAGCATCGTCGGAGTCAACATCACCTTCGACGGTCGAATCGTGGTGTCAACTGACCATGGTTGGATCGTTTGCTTGGCTCGCGACTTCAGCGAGTATTCGGCAATTCAGCTACCCGGCGCTGCCGAACATGCGGCCGCTCATTGGGCGCACATGTTGGCGAGCGGCCGGCAGGGTTACGGCTGGGTTCGCACCAGTCTGTGTGTCGATGACAGCAACGGTATCTATGTGAGCTCGGTTAATCACACCCACAAGGTGGTGTGGACTGGTCAGCGGCTCTCGCTCGATGAGGCCGATGGTGCGTGGTCGGCCCCGTACCGCAACGGCAACGGTTGGGGCTCGGGTACCACGCCTTCGCTGATGGGGTTCGGACCCGACGAAGATCGTTTCGTTGTGATCGGTGACGGCGACGATGTCGTCAACATCACGTTGTTCTGGCGCGACGAGATTCCCCACGATTGGCAGCAGTTGCCGAATGCCCCGTCGCGGCGCATTGCCGGAATCGGCCCAGCCAACATGGGCAACCCCGATCTGCCCGCTATCCAGACCGAACAGTCGATCACGGTGAGCGGCTATGGCGCGATGACGGTGAACAACGAAGCCGTCACCGTGCCGCAAGGCCTCGAAGGTTCGCGTGCTCGTTTGCTGTGTTTCTTCCTCGGACACGACCCGGCCTATACGCCGCATGGCTTACATAAGTACGAGTGGAATCCCACCACGCGAACCTTTGAGCAAGCATGGGTGTGCACCAACGTGTCATCACCTAACTCGGTGCCGTTCGTATCGCAAGCCTCGAACCTGGTGTACACGTGCGGTGCGCGAGATCGTCAATGGACCATTGAGGCCATCGATTGGAGCACCGGACAATCGGCGTTCCATTTCGTTGTCGGTGGCTCGAAGTTCAACACCCTCGGTGGCGGAATCACCATCGACGATGACGGCCGCATCCTGTACGGAACCATCTTCGGCAAGACCCGAATTCTCAGATAGGCGCGAGTGCCTGGGCGATCGCTGCGATGTGTCGATGATCGGTGCCGCAGCAGCCGCCCACAACATTGATTCGCGGCAGCATCTCGCGCAGCGAGAGGTATCGCGCAGCGAGGTCGGCGGGATCACCAGCATCGAGCTCTTCGGCTTCGTTGAGTTGCTCGTGGCTCATCATCGAAGCGTTGGCGCGAATGGATCGGATGCGGGTGGTCCATGGCTCGCTTGTATCGAGAGCGTCGGCAAAGTGTGTTGGGTGAGCGCAGTTGATCATGTAGTACGCAGCCCATGAATCAGTGGCGTTGTCTACTGCAGTGATGGCGTCGCCCAATGGCTGCCCTGAAGGCAGACGTCCGTCGGTCTCGACGGTGAATCCGATGACGGCAGGCATGTTCAACGCTTTGGCAGCGAGTACGACACCTGTGGCTTCTTCAGCTGTGGTCATCGTGATCGCGGTGATGAGGTCGGCTTCGGTATCGGCGAAGGTGGCGATCTGCGCGCGGTGATACGCGGCGGCGTCGGCTGGGGTCATGACTTGATCAACGACATAGCCGTCGCCACGTGGGCCGAGCAGGCCAGAGATCAACACCGGTGCCACGACGTCGCACGAGTGGCGCGTTTCGAGGGCGACGTCAACGGCCAGCCTGTTGATGCGGTCGAGTTCAGCAGCGTCGTGGCCGAGCTGGGCGCCCCAGTCGGCGTTGGCCCGCCATGTGGGTGTCTCGATGATGAAGCCCGTGCCGTGTTGGCTCGCGATCTCGAGGTAGGGGGCGAGGTAAATGTGCAGGGCGGCACGGCCCTCAACGGTGTCGAGTAACGGATATGCCGCGAACAAGGGCAGGTCTAATCCTTGGTCAAAGATGAGCGATGTCTCAATACCGCCGTCGATGAGAAAGATTTCGCCGCCGAGTTGCGGCAGTGAGCTGCGGTATAGAGCCATGAGTGCGCCTCCGATAGTTGGTGGGGTGTTGTGGTCATTGTCATCAACAGACCTTTCATCAACCTTTCAGCAGCCTCTGGCGTAGCTCTTAGCCGGGTAGCGAGTCGGTCAGAATCTCGATCGCATGCTGCACAGCGTCGTGAAGCGACATGGCCCCTCCTTGGGCAAGCAAGCGCTGCAGTTCTACGTCGGACAGGTCGGCGCTCAACCGTGACAACGTCTCCGCCGTTTGGATTCGCGCGTCGCTGGGGTCTACGGCCGAGGCGAAAAACGCGCCCATTATCACTGCAGCGTTGAGGCTTTGCCCCTCGGCTGCCAACGCCGCAGCGAGCAGGCGCAGGCCGAGCGTTGCCTGGGCCCACGACATGGTGGTTTGCCAGCGCTCAAAGACCGACAAGAGCAGGTCGCGCCGGACGGTTCCGGGCTTCAGGCCGTTCTGCGCCGAAGCGAGCGCCACAAGCGAGAGGTCGGCCACGCCGGCTAGGAACGAGTGTTGTGACCCGTCGATCAGAGCGACGCAACGGTTCATATTTTCGAGCGCTCGGTCGATGTCTCCACTGCTGAATGCCGCGTCGGCCTGAGTGAATTCGACCCAAGCATGAGCGCCCGCGCTGTGAAGTTCGATTGCCAAACGATGAGCTGTGTCGATCCAGATTCCGGCCTCTGCGGAGCGGCCCGAATAGATGATCGCTAACGCCGCATCAATAGCTGCGAAGAAGGTGGCGGCCCGCGCCCCCGGGGCGTTGCCTGCAGCCACGCCGAAGCTGTGGGCGCGAAGCGCCGACTGTTCGGCCGAGCTGAACTCGCCGCGAAACAGCCCGACTTCGGCCGCAGCGTAGAAACTCAGCGCTGCTGCCACGCCGCCTGTTGATTGCGTGACGATCGCGGCTCGCTGTGCTGTGTCGGCACCTTCGAGCAATTCATTCGATCGAGATCGGGTGATGGTTGCAGCGGCAAATGCGTACGCCGCAAGTTCAGGGTCGGAAACGGATACTTCGAGTTCGGTCTCCAACGCCCACGCCAGAACTTCGGCTTGGTCGCACTGCCATGCCCACATGGCGAGCGCAGCGACGAGGCGCACGCGGTGGTTGTCGTTGCGCGTCTCGACGAAGTATTGGTACGCCTGTCGGAGGTTGGCCATGCTCGCTCGAAGGTCGTTGAACCACTTCGACTCATCGGGCCCCGTCGTGTGTGCCGAGGCCGTAATGGCATAGTCCAGTACGAAGAGGGCGAGCGCGGACCGATCGATGTCGAGCTGATCGCCCCGATTGCGTCGGGCGTATGCGCGCATCGTCTCGAGCAGTTCGTATCGGGCCGGACTTGCGAGAGGATCGACAACCACCAGCGATCGGTCGACCAGAGTCGCAATGACATCGGCAACATGCGGTCCAACCAATTGACGCGCATCTGCGGCGCTGAAACTTCCGGCAAACACCCCCAGCCGATCGAAGGCCTCCTGCTCGAACGGTTGCAGTCGTTGGTACGACCAATCGAGAGTTGCCTCCAGACTCTGATGGCGATCGGGAGCAGAGCGTCGGTTGCGGTTGAGTAGTTCGAATCGATTGTCGAGACCACTGATGATCTCGTCGAGGGACATATAGGCCAATGCCCGGGCTGCGAGTTCAAGTGCTAGCGGAACGCCATCAAGTCGTTCGCACAGCAACCGAACGCGTGCGTCGCCGCGCAACGACTCTGTTTCCGCACGTGCAGCACCTGCTCGGTCTGCGAACAACTGCTCGGCGTCGGCTATTGGCAGGCCGTGAATCACCCAGCGGTGCTCGCCCTCGGCGCCGATCGGTTCTCTGCTGGTTGCGAGGATGCGCAGTGTGGGTGACCTCCCCAGCAGGGTTGCGATGAGATCGGCCACGCTCTCAAGGAGATGCTCGCAGTTGTCTAGGTACAGCAGAGTGGGAGCGCTAGCGAGGTAGTGGGCAAGGGGATCCTGCGGCGACTCTGTGGCTTGGGTTGGGGCTCCGATTCGACCAGCAACCGCTGCAGCAAGGTCGGTACCCTCAGCGATGTCGGCGAGTTCAGCCACAACGACACGGGTGCCGGCGCCCTCTACTTTCGTTGCGACCTCAGAGGCGAGGCTGGTTTTGCCGATGCCGCCTGGGCCAAGCACGGTGACGAACCTGACCCGGGTGAGCAATGCAGCCAGTCCGTCTACGTCGTGGCCGCGGCCCACAAAGCTGCTCGCCCGATGCGGCATCGTGGCTCGGCGGCCGCTCCTCGGCGCGTCAGCGGGAGGCGCCATGGGCGTGAGGTCGTGGCGCAGAATCGCGACTTCTAGCTCGGACAGCCGAGGCGTTGGATCCACTCCGAATTCGTTGAGCAGGTGCTCGCGCAGGGTGGCGTATACGGCCAGTGCTTCGGGCTGCCGACCGCTGCGGTACAGCGTTTCCATCAGCAACGCTGCGGACGATTCGCGGTCGGGTCGCTCGATGAGAACTTCGCGCAGCGTGATGATTGCGGCGTCGGCATTCCCGGCCAAGATCGCTGATTCGGCTCGAGCTTCAAGTAAGCCCACTCGAATTTCGAGGGCCTGCTCTCGTGCCGCGATGGTGTCGATGTCATCAAGGTCGACGAATGGTTCGCCCGTATACAACGCGAGGAACCCGTCGATCGCGGCTGGCTGATCTGCGGTTCTGAGATTAGCGATTGCGGCTCGCCAATGAAGCACTCGGTCGATGTCGATCACGCCAGTTGCGGCAACGAGTCGGTAACTACCTCGCAACGATTCGATGATTGCGGTATCGGGCAGCATCGTGCGAACACGCGAAACCAGCGTGTGTAGCGCGGCGCCTGGGTCTGCTGGTTGCTTCGTGCCCCAGATGTATTCAGCGAGCCGCCCGCTCGAAATGTCGGACCCGCGGTGCAGCACAAGCGCGGCGACGAGCTGGCGCTGTCGCGATGATGCAATATCTTGTCCGCGCAGTCGTACGCGGCCCAGAACCGAGATGCTCACGGCGCAAACTTTCTCATATTTCTGCCGGGCTGGGAAGGGCACAACGTCGACGGCGAGACGTGATGCAAGGCGCCAGCGTTCTAGCCGGGGGCTTGCTGCTCTTTGTTCCACTTGGCGATGACGCCTTCGCATTCGACCACTAAGCCGGCAACTCGCGGGTAACCGGCGTAGGGGGCAAGCGTGATGAGGGTCTCGCGTAGTTCGGCGGGGGAGAGTTCGCCGTTCTTCAGCGCGGCGCGTGCCTGAATCTTCCACACATCGACCGAGCCGCTGGCGGCGATGACACCCATGAGCAGCAGTCGCCGATCTCTGACCGACAGCACATCGCGGGCCCACATCTCGCCGAACAACGTACGCATCATCACGTCGTTGAAAGGCATCGCCCCCTCGGGGAGGATCACAACATCGCCGGCGTATACCTCGGCCATTTTTGTGGCGCCACGTTCGTAGGCGCTTTGTTGCTGGGGGTCAGGCGTGGACTCAGACATGAGGTCTCTTTCGTTACTGGTTGTTCTCTTCGAGTCCGAAGACAGCGGTCATTGATTCGCGTAGCGATGTGATCATCGCGTGCCGAGGGTCGGCGTTGTTCATCAGCTCTTCGGCGAGCTCAAGATCTTTGGTGGCGATCGAGACGGTGTTCAGCAGTGAGTCACGAAACGCGCCGCGAATATGCGCTGGAGGAATGCCGAGCAAGCCCGTGAACGACTCGGTGAGCTTGCCGAGTTGGCCGGTGTGGCGCCATGCCTGCATAAGTGCTTGCGGATTGCCGCCGTTGGTTTTCACCATGTCGAATGCCGACGATGCCGCAGCAAACTGCGCGTAGGTCATCGTGTTCACGCCGATCTTTAGCGCGGCACCCGAACCCACCGGCCCGCCATCGATGACCAATGATCCATAGGTGTTGAGTGCATCGATCACGGGCTGGCTCATCTCGCTGACACCGCCAGCCAAGATCACGAGCTCGCCGACCTTTGCGGCATCGCCGCCGCCGGCCACGCATGCATCGAATAGGTGGACACCCCACGCAGCGGCGGTTTCGCGGGCCCACGTGATGGTCTGTGGCGACACCGTGCTGTGAATCAGAATTGTCTGCCCTGTGCTGCACCCGTGCTGCACACCAGTCGCGCCGGTGAGCACTTGGCGAATGTGGGCGTCGGCTGGCACACAAATGCTGATGATGTCGCAGACCTGCGCGAGTTCGGCGGGCGATACCGCGGCCGTGGCGCCTTGCTCGACGAGCGCAGCCATTGCTTGCGCATCGAGATCGCACACCGTGACTGTGGCGCCGGTGGAGAGCAGCCGACTGGCCATTGCCGAGCCCATCTGCCCGAGGCCGATGTAGCCGAACCGCACAGGAGACGGCTGCGTTGCCTCGCTCACTTCGTAACCCTAGGCGTGAACGTGATGGGAAGGCTGGTCCATCCGGTGACATTTGAACTATGGAAGCGCACCTTGCGCTCGTGATCGACATCGATGTCGGGCATGCGGCTGAGGATCTGCTCGAGCGCAACCTTGCCTTCCATGCGGGCCAGCGCAGCGCCGAGACAAAAGTGCGAGCCGTAGCCAAACGCTAAGTGTTTCTCGGCTTTGCGGTCGATCTGAAACTGATGCGCAGTGTCGCCATACTCGCGGTTGTCGTGGTTGGCGGCGCCGATGAGCAACACCACCGATTGGCCTTCTTTGAGTTGCTGACCGTGCAGTTCGATATCGGTGGTGAGCGTGCGGTGCATGTATTGCGTTGAGTTGTGGAAGCGCAGCACTTCTTCGAGTGCGTCGGGGATCATCGACGGATCTGCAACGAGTCGGTCGCGTTGGTCTTTGTGGTGCGACAAGATCTCGATTGCGTTCGCAACCATCTTGGTCGTGGTCTCGTGGCCGGCGATCACGAACAGAACGCAAAATCCGAGTAACTCAGTCTCGGTGAGCATGCGCCCTTCGACCTCAACGCCCATCAGGTCTGCGATCAATCCGGGGCGCTGCTGCTCGCGTCGTTCGGCGAGGTCTTTGATGAAGTAGTCGAGCAAGCCAAACATGCCGTCGAGGGCCTCTTTGGGCATCGCCATTGAGCCGTCTTCGCGAATCAAAATCTTGTCGGCGTGCGTGCGCAACGATGTGCGGTCTTGCTCTGGAATGCCAAGGATTGCGGAGATGACATCCATCGGAAATGGCCCAGAGATATCGGTGACGAGGTCGCCCTCGCCGCGCTCGATGACTTGATCGATGTATCCGTCGACGATGGAGCGGATGTCGTTTTCCATCGCCATCATTTGGCGGGGCGTGAACACCCGTGACACCAGTCGACGAAACACCGTGTGCTCGGGTGGGTCGAGTTCGATCATCTGTTGGAACGACAGATCTTTGGTGGTGATGGCCCGTCGGTTCTCGAGCGCCACGCCGCCCATCGACGAGAACGTGCCGTGATCGCGAAACGCTTGTTGCACGTCGGCGTATCGACTGAGCACCCAGAATTTGAGCTCGGGATTCCACCATGCGGGGGCGTCGTCGCGCAGTTGTTGATAGGTCACGTACGGATCGTCGTGAACCGAAAAGGCATACGGGTTATAGGTGACTTCGGCGGGCATGCGGCGACTGTAGCTCAAGGATGACAACAGCTGTTATCTCAGCTACAGTCGCCGAATCGTCACCTTGCCTATCCGCCCCAACCGCCGCGCCGAGCTGGCCAAGACCAGTTACGAACTCATCGCCGAGCGCGGCATGGAAGGCGTCAGCTTGCGTGCGGTAGCTCGCCGCTTGGGAGCCACCACGGGTCTCGTGTCGCATCACTTCGCCGATCGTGCCGAGCTCACCGAAGCAGCGCTCGACCACGCCGCTGCTGTCATCGTGACGCGCGTGATGAAGATGCCCGGCAGCACCGATGTGTTCGATGTGCTCGCCGCCGTGCTGCCAATCGATGCAGTCACCATCGAGAACTGGCGCTTCGCATTCAGCGTGCGCACCTCGGCAATGTTCGACCCTGATCTGCGTCGATTCGACCGCATGATCCTCGAACACTGGAACAGCTACTTGCCGGGTCAGCTTGCTGGCCGTGTCGAGGGCGACCTGCACGATGCGTGCCGTCACCTCATTGCCTTGGTCGATGGCATCGCCTTGCAAGCGGTTCTCAATCCACTCGATTGGCCAGCGGACAAACAGATTCACCACCTGCGTCTCGGATACAGCGCACTCGTCACAGGAGCACGTCAATGAACCAACCCGAAGCATCAGTACAGCGACGACGATTCGAGGGCCGCACCGCCATCGTCACCGGATCCGGCGGCGGAATCGGTGAGGCCTATGTGCGCGCGTTGCACGCCGAGGGCGCCTGCGTGGTTGTCGCCGAGATCAATGAAGAAGCCGGTCGCGCTGTGGCCGAGTCGTTGGGCGATCGAGCGATTTTCGTGCGCACCGATGTGGGCGATCCAGCGAGCACCGATGCCATGGCTGCCGCTGTGATGGAGTCATTCGGCCGCATCGATTATCTGGTCAACAACGCAGCCATCTTCGGCGACATGCAAATGGCTGGCCTGACCAACGTCGATTACGCCTACCTCAACCACTTCATGAACGTGAACCTGATGGGCGCGTTGCATTGCACCCGTTCGGTGATGCGTCCGATGGGCAAAAGTGGCGGCGGCTCCATCGTGAACCAGTCATCTACTGCATCGTGGATGGGTATCTCTGGGTTCTATGGGCTCGCCAAAGCTGGCATCAACTTCCTCACCAGTTCGCTGGCGCACGAGTTGGCGTTCCGCAAGATCCGCGTGAACGCAATCGCACCTGGGCCAACCGACACGCAGGCGATGGCCAAGCAGGTTCCGCTTGAGTTTCGCGATCCACTGGTGGCCAGCTTGGCCATTAAACGTTTGGGCACGCCTGCAGATCATGTAGGCCCAGTGCTCTTCTTGCTGTCTGACGAAGCAGCATGGATTACCGGCCACATCCTTGCCGTCGACGGCGGACAGATCACGAGAATCTGATGAACACTCCTATGAACCACACACACCAAGCTGTACAAGAACTGCTGTTGATCAATGGCGAGTTGCGAGGCGCCTCAAACGGCGCTTTCTACGACAACGTCAACCCGGCTACCGGTCAGGTCATCGGCGTGTCGCCCGACGCCACAACCGACGACATCGAGGCCGCAATCGTGGCGGCACGCACTGCGTTCGACACCACCGATTGGTCGCGCAACGTTGAGTTCCGCGTGCACTGCATTCGCCAGCTTCAGCAGGCGTTGGCCGATCATCTGCCGCAACTCATCGACATCACCATGGCCGAGGTTGGTGCACCGCGCATGGCGTGCGACACCATTCAGGTCGTTGAGCCCTTGAAGTTCCTGCCCTACTACGCCGACATCGCTGCCAACTTTCAGTGGTCCAGCAGCCTCGGCGAAGCCAACACCATGGGCGGCCCCGCAGAGCGTTGGACCGAGCAAGAAGCCGTCGGTGTCGTCGCCGCAATCACGCCGTGGAACGTGCCCACCCAAATCAACTTGGCGAAGATCGTGCCGGCGCTTGCGGCTGGCTGCACTGTGATCCTCAAGCCGGCGGTCGAGACCCCATGGGGAGCGTTGGCATTGGGGCGTCTCATCGCCAACCACACCGACATCCCGGCGGGCGTCATCAATATCGTTGCGTCGAGCGACAAGTTGATTGGTCGTCAACTCGTGATCGATCCACGCATCGACATGATCAGCTTCACCGGCTCAACCGACACCGGTCGGCGCATCATGGCCGATGCCAGCGTCAACCTCACCAAGGTGTTTCTCGAGCTGGGTGGTAAGTCTGCGTGCATCGTGCTCGACGACGTCGACGACATTGCGGGCGCCTCGTTTGGCGCAGTGTTTGGATTGGCGATGGTGTGTGGCCAGGGTTGCGCCCTCACCACTCGGGTGCTGTTGCCGCGTAGTCGCTACGACGAGGGTGTCGCCGCAATCGCCGCGTTGATGACCGGCATCGTGCCCGGCGATCCAACAGCTGCGGGCACCGTGATGGGCCCACTGATTAGTGCAGCGCAGCGCGATCGCGTCGAGGGATACGTGGCCAGCGCCATCGAGCAGGGCGCCCGGATTGTTTGTGGTGGGAAGCGCCCCGAGCACATGCCCGACGGCTTCTTTTACGAGCCAACGCTCATCGCCGACGTCACCAACGACATGCGCGTGGCCCAAGAAGAGATCTTCGGCCCAGTGTTGGTTGCCATCGCATACGACGACGACGATCACGCCGTTGCTATCGCTAACGACTCAGAGTTCGGATTGTCGGGCGCCGTGGTTTCGGCCGACGAGGGCCGCGCATTGTCAGTGGCGCGCCGAGTGCGCACCGGCACGATGTCGGTCAACGGTGGCGTTTGGTACGGGTGCGATGTGCCGTTTGGGGGCTACAAGCACTCGGGCATCGGCCGCGAGATGGGTATGGCCGGCTTCAGCGAGTATCTCGAAACACGAGCCTTCGCGAAGCCAGTCACGAGCAAGTCGTGAGCACGCACCAGCGTCTTGCTGGGCGACGCATTCTCGTCATCGGTGCGTCGTCGGGTCTTGGCGAAGCGTTGGCGTTGGCATGCGCTCAGGCCGGCGCCACGGTTGCTGTGTCGGCTCGGCGCGCCGATCGACTCGACGACTTGGTGCAACGCATGGGTAGCGGATTCGCCTTCGCCGGCGACGCCACCCTGGCCGACGACGCTCAGCGTGTCGCCACCCAAGCGGCGCAAGCCATGGGCGGCATCGACGTGATGGTGTACATGGCCGGCTACGGCGTGCTGCAGGAACTCAAAGACACCGATGTCGACACATGGGTCGATGTATTCAAGCTCAATGTCATCGGCGCCAATCTGGCCGCCGCTGCGTCACTCGATCACGTCGGTCGCAACGGCCTCATTGCCTTCGTGTCATCGCGCACAGTGTTCGACTCAAACGCTCACTTCGCTACGTATTCGGCCACCAAAGCAGCGCTCAATCAGTGCATCCGCACATGGAAGGTTGAGCATCCTGATCGTCGCTTCTTGCGCATCATGATGGGCAACGCGCAGCCCACCGAGTTCGTCAACCAAATGGGCCTCGAGCGTCTCGGTGCGGCCCTCAAGATTTGGGGCACGCAAGCATTGCCCGGCGGATTCATGGAGCCCAGCGACGTTGGCGTGTCACTGGCATCGTCGTTCGCAACGATGCTCGACCATCCCGAAATCGACGTCTCCGAAATCCAACTCGACGCCCGTCAGGTGTAACGACGCCCATCCCGCACGCGAAGTGGCGGCGTACACGCCCGTGAGGGGCTCGTACGCCGCCACTTCCGAGGCGATCGGTCGGCTCGCTAGCTGATGGAGCGGGCCAACGAGTCGGCGCCGCGTATGCCATCGAGGATCATGCTGGCGCTCACCGTGAACGGCTCGTTGTGAGCCGTCTCACCAGCGGAGACGGTGCGCGCTGCAATGACTTGAAGCAGGTCGAGGTCTGCGTCGGCCAGGCCCACCTCGGCCAACGACGTAGGGAGTCCCACGGCCCTGCTGAACCGCACGACATCGACAAACTCGCTGTGCGGGCGACCCTCGACAACGAGTTGTACCAAGAGTCCGAAGGCCACCTTCTCGCCGTGCAGAAACGAGTGCGTGCCTGAGGCTGTAGTGAGTCCGTTGTGCACAGAGTGAGCAATGGCGAGTCCGCCCGACTCAAAGCCGAGGCCTGAGAGCAACGTGTTTGCTTCGACGATGCGCTCAAGCGCCGGCGTCACTGAGTTGGCGCGCACCGCTGCGAGCGCGGCAGGTCCGTCGGCGAGCAGTGTTTCGTAACACAGTTTGGCGAGGGCTTCGGCGGCACGAGTAGTGGCACCCTGAAGCTGGTTTGGTCGATGTGCCTCGATCACGGTGCGGGCCTCGAACCATGTTGCGAGTGCGTCGCCCATACCGCCCACCAAGTAGCGCGCGGGTGCGGTGGCGATGATGGTTGTGTCGACGAGCACGAGGTCAGGATTGCGTCGATAAAAGAGATAGCGATCGAAGGATCCGTCGGCGCTGTAGACCACTGACAACGCGCTGCATGGAGCGTCGCTCGATGCGAGGGTTGGGCAGTTCACTGCGCTGATCGAGCACTCTGCGGCGATGGCGCGCGATGTATCGAGCGCCTTGCCGCCTCCGGCTCCGATGACCGTTGTTGAACCCGCTGCTCGTGCGGCGGCGACTCCGGCGGTGATTTCGTCTTGCGTGCACTCGCCATTGAAACGATGCACCACAAATGGAATGCCCGCGCTGCCAAGAGTGCGTGCCCATGTGGCGCCGAGCTCGGCTTCAATGCGTGCGCTCGCCACGATGAGGGCTGGTCCGGTGAGTCCCATTGCCGACAACACAGAGCCAAGTTCGGCTGTTGCGTTGGCGCCCTGCACGTAGCGAGATGGGGAACAGAACACCGCCAGCATTGGCCGTGGAGTGTTGAGGTCTTGTTGATCGGTCATGGGGTGGCCCTTTCAGCGCGGTGGCGGCACCGTACACAACCGACGAGCGAGTAAGTCACTCCGACGCCGAGCCCAGTGGCGTGCCGCTTGCACGCGAAGTGGCGGTCTATGCGCCCCTGACGGGCTCGTGCGCCGCCACTTCCGACTGGGTTGCAACGAGGAGGGCCATGGCGACGATACGCGCGATGAGCGCAAGGTGCTGGCGCTCGCGAAGTCGGAAGGCTCCGCGCTGGCGGCTCAACACGATGGTGGCGTCGAGTCCGCCAATCGGCGCCCACGCAATGTCGGCCGGGGTGTGCTCTTGGGCGATGTCGGGCGGAAGGTGGCTGGACCCATCGAGAAAAGCTGCCACCCATTGCAGGTCGGGCAGGGTGCCCGAGCGCGCGATTGGCGAGGCATTGGCAGCATCGGTTGCGTTGGCGATAACGCACCAATCGGCGTGAAGCAGTTTGCGCAGCAGCGCGCATGCTGTGTCGAGACGGTTGGCATCGTCGGTTTCCATGATGCGCGCGGCGACATCGAGCGCCAGAACGCTTTGCTCCGAACGATCTGTCTCCACGTGATACACGTCTTCGATGGTGACGCCATCGAGTTCAGTCACGGCAGCGATCAGCGCATCGAGGCTCGCATCTTCAGGAAGCGACACGGTCAACTCGTCGATGGCGAGATTCGAGCCGCGCTCCAGGATTTCGATACCGACGACATCGCCGCCCACCTGGCCGATGGCGGCAGCCACTCGACCGAGAGTTCCGGGAATGTCTGGGAGCCAGAGACGCATCACCACTGTGGGCATGTGGTTGAGATTAGCGACTCGACGTTTCCGCTGAAGCATGATTTTGTTGCTCGAATGTAAACAGCATCGCGTCGCTGTGCTCTGTGTGCAGGGCGATGTCACACTCTGCAGGGGTGCGTGCGTTGTCTCTCTTGATGCGAGCAGTATGGTTCGCCGACCGCAGCGCGGCCGCAATGACACAGGAGTTCAGATGCGAACACTTCACACCAGCGATTGGCACCTCGGCCGGAGCTTTGGCGCAGTTTCACTGGCCGACGATCAGCGAGAGTTCATCACATGGATGACTGCCGAAGCGGTGTCGCGCAAGGTCGATCTCGTGGTGATCGCTGGCGACATCTTCGATCGCGCGATTGCACCCACAGAGGCAGTGGTGATGTTTCGCGAGGCGTTACGCAACCTGCAGGCCGCTGGAATCAAAGTCGCGGTCATCACTGGCAACCACGATGGCGCTGACCGCGTCTTTGCCTACGACGATCTGCTCGACCTCAGCGGTGTCTACATCCGCGGCGGCTACTCGAAGGTCGGCGAGGTCATCACGCTCAACTTTGCCGATGGCCCACTCGATCTTGTGATGCTTCCGTTCCTCGATCCGCAAGCCGCGCCCGACGATTTGTCCGAAGGCACTGGCGAAGTCACCATCGATACATCCGACCGTCGTAAAGCGCGCACACACCATTCGGTGCTCGCCGCAGCGATCACCGAAGCGCTCCCGTCGCTGAGCGCACCACGCTCGCTGGCTGTCTCACACGCGTACGTTGCCGGCGCCACTGTCAGCGACTCAGAACGGCAACTCACTATCGGCGGCGCGGGCACGGTCGATGCTTCGTTGTTCGACAAGTTCTCGTACACAGCGCTCGGGCATCTGCATCGCCCACAGACCGTTGGTGGGCGAGCCACGGTGCGCTATTCGGGCACTCCGTTGGCCTATTCATTCTCTGAAGACCACGCCAAGAGTATTGAGATCATCGACATGGCGGCCGATGGCGCGTGCGTGATTGAATCTGTGGCTATTCCGGTCGGCCGGCCGGTACTCACGGTCACTGGCCTCATCGACGAACTCCTGCGAGCCGAACCGAGTCCCGAGGCGCAGCGTTCATTGGTGCGAGCCATCATCACCGACCCGGGCGTTGTGCTCGATGCCAAACAGCGATTGTCGGAGTTCTATCCGAACGTTGTTGAGATCGTGTTGAGTCCGCCCATAATCAGTGGGGGCGATGGCGAGACGCCACTCGATCGCCGAGTTGTTACCCCAAGCCAAGCAGCCGAACAGTTCTGGAAAGCCTCGATGGGTAGCGAGCCATCAGCTGAGCAGCGTGTCGTGCTGCATGCTGCCATCGCCAAAGCAGCAGCCGAGATCGAATTGAAGGCCGTCTGATGCGCCCGCTCCATCTTGAGTTCCAAGCCTTTGGTTCATTCCCAGGCAAGCAGGTTGTCGATTTCGAAGCGCTTGGCCAGCGCGGGCTGTTCGTCGTTACCGGTCCCACGGGCACCGGCAAGACCACAGTGTTCGACGCGATGGTGTATGCGTTGTATGGCGTTCTCCCTGGGGCGCGGCCCAGCAATGACAGCCCGCGTTCGCACCATGCAGCAGCCAATGTTGAGACCTACGCAACTCTGGTCTTTGAGGCCGATGGAATGCGCTATAGCGTTCATCGCTCCCCCAAATGGGACAAGCCAAAGAAGAACGGCACTGGCACCACGTCCGATGGACCAACAGCGCTGGTTGCCAAGCTCATTGGTGCCGCCACCGAGGCACTCGCAACAGGTGCCAGAGATGTAACGAAGAAGTGCGAAGAACTCGTCGGCCTCGATGGCGCGCAGTTCCAGCGCGTGGTGTTGCTGCCGCAGGGCAAGTTCACCGATTTTCTCATTGCCACCGATGAGAACCGCGAAGAGCTGCTTCGCCAGTTGTTCGGCGGCGAGGTATTCGAGGAAGCCACCAAGCTGTTGAAGCGACAGATGGAGAAACTCAGCGGCCAGGTTGACGACGTCGATATCCAAGTTCAACACCATCGCACCAACGCAGTCGCTTCGTTGGTGGAGGTCCGTCGGACGTGGATGCCTGACCTCGACGACCCCTCGGGTGACATCGATGGCACTCCACTCACTGCGGCATCCGACGATCGATTTCGCGAAATCATCTCGACGCTCGCTCCGATTCGAGAGGAGCGTGACACGCACGTGAAATCACTGCAGCGTGCGGCGACGCGGTCCACGGCCGATTTCACCGCAGCCGAGGGTGATGCCAAACGATTCAACGAGGCCGCTGCCGCCACCAGCAGGCTCGATCAACTCGAAGAACAACGCGCGTCGGTGACGGCCAACGAATCGCTGGTCGCCGCATCGCAACGTGCCCGCCCTGTCGCTGAGGCGGCTGCCAAGGTGGCACAGGCGCGCGTTCGTTTCGAGGCGGCAAGCGCTGAACTCGATCAACTCCGCCGCGTGGTCGCCGACGGATTTACCGTTATTGGGCAACCCGAGCCCAGCTTTAACGCCTCGGCAGTTGCCACTGCGGTACAGGCGGCGGCTACGCAGTTCGGGGCTGATCGCAGGGCGCTCATCGACGCAGGTGACGCAGTAGCAAACGCTGAAGAAGCCGAAGCTGCGGTTGTCGCCGCCAACGCTGAGTACCAGATTCTGATCGATTCAATCAATGCATTGAAGGCCGATATCGCTGAGGGCAATGATCGAGCGGCAGTGTTGGCCCTGCCGGCGTCGTCGGTCGAGCGACTTGAGCGAGATGTTGACACGGCCCGCATTCGTCTCGGTCAGCGCAACAAGCTTGAGCAAGCAGTGGAAGATCTGCTCGGGGCGAAGGATTCCGAAGCCAGGGCGCAGCTGAGCTACGAATCGGTCATGGCTCGATTCGTTCTCACTACGGCTCCGCGCCTCGCCCAAGAACTCATCGATGGCGAACCATGTGCGGTGTGTGGCTCGTCTGAGCACCCGAACCCTGCCCAAGTGGTCGATGGCGAGTCTGTCGATCACGAAGCGGTCGACGGTGCCCGGGTGTTCTGGTCTGATGCGAGCAAAGTGGTGCAGAAGCTCAGAATCGCAATCGAAGGACTGAGCGAAGCCCTTGCAGAGAGTGCCGACCTGCCGGCCGACGTCCTTGAGGCAGCGCTCAGCGACCTCGGCAAGTCGCTGGCAGACGCGCTAGCAGCTGCAGGTGAACTTGTCGAACTGCAGCGTCGTGTCGAAGGTGAAATCGCTCAGCTCGACACTGCGCAGGAATCAGAGCGCAACGTATCGTTACGCCGTAAGGGGTTGCAGACCACCGCCGAGACGAAGCGGAAGGATGCCGGTCGATATGTCGCTGCGGCGGCCGCCATCGACGCAGAAGCTCTCGAAGCCAAACTGGTCACGGTTGCTGAACTGCAGTCCGCCTCTGGCCACGCCAGCGGCTTGTTCGATGCGGTCACCCGAACAGGCGCAGCGCTTGACGCAGCGACGGGAGATTTCGATGACCTACTCAGAGCCAGTGGGTACGCCGACAGCGCGGCCGCAACGGCAGCGCTACTCGACCCAGTCGTAGAAGGCGACCTCGAAGATGCGATCGAAGGATGGAAGCGCGAGTTCTCCAAGTTCACCACCATCTTGGAACAACTAGTCAAGCAAGGGATTCCTGAGACGTGCCCGGACATCGCGCAGTTGAAGGTGGTTGCCGATGAAGCCAACCATGGTGCCCAGCAGTCGCTGACCGAGTTCACCACGGCAGCCAACGCACTGAAATCCGCCGCTCAGGACCTTGCTCTGTCGATCGAGGTAGCCGCCGCTTCCGCTGGCCTTCGTACTCAGCGTGACACGGCTCGCATTGTCTTCAAAACCTGCAATGGCGAAGCAGGTATAAAGGTGAAGCTCGAGCGCTGGGTGTTGGCCGGCGAACTCGATCGCGTCACCGCCGCTGCCAATGTGCATCTCGGCCACATGACCAACCTGCGCTACAAGCTTGGTCGCGCCGCCGGTGTGAAGGGCGGACTCACCCTCGAGGTGTTCGATGCTCACACGGGTCGCTCGCGGGCTACGGCGTCGCTGTCAGGTGGCGAGCAGTTTCAGGCCTCATTGTCGTTGGCGCTCGGCCTGGCCGATGTCGTCAGCCATGGTGGCGTGGGTAGCGGAAAGCAGTTTGAGGCGTTGTTTGTCGACGAAGGATTTGGCTCGCTCGATCCCAATGCGCTCGACGATGCGATCCGGGCGCTCTCGATGTTGCATGCCACTGGCCGAATGGTGGGCGCCATCACCCATGTCGAAGCGATGAAGGAGCGGCTACACGTGGGTATCGAGGTCAAGCCGCTTTCCGATGGGCGTGGCTCAACCTTGGTGGTCAATCCGTAGCGACGACCAAAGAGCTCTGTTGCTGGGGCTGCGCAAATCGCGCATTACGGTGAGGGGTATCGATATCAAAAGAGAACTGAGGATGTCATGAATCTGTTTGGACGGACTTTGATTGGAGCAACGTTGTTGTTGTTGCCAGCCGCATGCGGAAGTAGCGCAAGCAGCGTCACGAATGTGAGTAGCGCAAGTAGCGCCAGCGCAAACACTGCAACCGGCGACACCACCGACACCACCGATACCACCGACACCACTGAGGCCACCAGCGGTAGTTCAGGCGCGAGTGGATCTGAGAAGGATTACATCGATGCGTTGGCGGCTTCGATCCAGGGCGACGAGTCGTTCCCTGTCGATTCGGATCAGGCCACGTGCCTTGCGACCGCCATGGTCAAGGTCATTGGTGTTGACACCCTCACCGAGGCCGGTCTGTCACCCGACGACATCGCCTCTGGCGACGACATCGGCGAGCTCACTTCGTTGTCAGAAAAGCAGGCGACAGCGATGGCCGATGTGATCTTCGATGGTACGTGTGTCGACTTCGGCAAACTTATGACCGATCAACTCGCGCAAGGCCTCGGCGGCTCGCTCACAGATACCCAGGTGAAGTGCGTCGGCGATGCGATGTTTGGTAACGACCTCTTTAGGGAGGCTGTGATTGACTCAATGACCGGCAACACATCGGTTGATGCAGAGAGCGCCTTTGGAGACATCTTCTCGCTGTTCAGCAAGTGCGATATCTCGCTGGGCGACCTGGGCGACCTCGGCTCTTGATCGCCGCCGGCCTACTGGGTTTGGGCCAGTTTGGCGGCGTAACGTAACTGACGATCGACACGCCGCCACCACCAGGCCCTAGTGGCGGCGTTGTCGACCTGGTTGTCGAGTTTGGCAAGTCGGTCTCTGGCCGCTTTGATGCGCTTGTTGAAAGAGTGCCCTTCGGGAATGTCGTGGCCCTGCCAAACGACGCCGTCGTACAGAGGACGGAACCCAGCCGTGCGCCACGCCTTTTTCACTTTGGCCTGCACGTCGGGGCCGGGTCGGGGCAGGTAGTAGTCGTTATAGACCTCGCCATTGGCATCGAGCCGACTCTTGAGTCCGAACGGCGTCAAGACGGTGATGTCAGCGTCGAGGAGACCGCTCGCCACAGCGACGAGCGCTGGCCCAAGGCGGCGCCCTCGCCAGAATGGATCGACCACGACATCGATGGCGACCAGGAACGTTGAGTGGGCGCCCACGTGCATTGAATAGTCGGCGAGCTTGCCGCGCGAAGATACCTCGACTGCGAAGCCAGTGGTTCCCATGTCGGCCGAGATTTGGTCAAGATCGACATGGATTTCTTCAATGTGGAGACATCGAACCCTCAACAACTTCGCGCGGGCAATGAGCGCCGGTGCGGGCTGGGGGCCGGGGATGTCGGTCGAGTAATCGAGCGTGAGTTCGATGTACCAGAACTCCTCGCCCGGGTGGTGGGTGAAGCGACTAGTGCCCGCATAGTGGGTGAGATTGACGCGGACCGACCCGTTCGTTGCCTTGCGGCGGGGCTTGGCGACTGGCAACGTTGCCGCAGTTGGCGGCACCGTAGAACGATTGCTGTGTGTGGTTGACATGGTGTTTGCCGCCTCTCGTTGCGCCCGTGTGCGGCGTTTCAGGGGGTCATTATGAACGAAGGGTGCGACAGGGTTCTTCTGTTGAAAGTGCTGGTGAGGAGTCATTTACTCCTCGAACAGAGTCGATAAAGCCGACCACGACGACGGCAATGGTGTTGAAAACGAGCACGAGTGCCACCGCTCGATTGTGAGCGGCTACAGCGTGATCTGATCAACCGCAACCGGTAACCGCCGGCGCCAATTTGCGCCGCCGACTGTGCCCGGCAGGTTGGGCTGGTGTTCGGCCGCACACAGGTCGTCCGTAGCCAACAGTCGAAGCCTCGCTGGCGACTGAAGCACCGCCGCATGGGCCTGAGCGATTGCGGCATCAACTGAATGGGCGTTGGCTATCGCGAGCAGGCGTGCGCGTTGCGGTACGCCACCACGTGCCTCACTGAATACCCCGGCGACGGTGGGTAAGTCGTGTGTCGTTACGGTCGCCAACGCGTTGGCTTGCCACGCAGACGGTGGCTCTGGTTCGAACCACACCACCAACGTGCGCGCGATATTGCTCGCAGCGAGTGCCTCGCGAACTCCGTCGTGTACGGTGCCGAGGTCTTCGCCGATCACAAACGCTGCGGCGCGTGTGGCTTCGAGGCAGATAATCGCCAACAGTTCGTCGGCAGCGAAATGCACGTAGGCGCCGTCGGTGGCGGCCATGCCGTCAGGTATCCAAAACTGTCGGAAGAGACCCATCACGTGATCGATGCGCAGCCCGCCGACGCCACGTAGCGATGCGCGAACGGTGGCAATGAACGGTTTGTAGCAGGCCTGCCGCAGCCGCCACGGAACAAACCCTGGGATGCCCCAATCTTGGCCGTCACGGTTGAACGGATCAGGCGGCGCACCGATGCGGGCATCGAGAGCGAGCACATCTTGGTACTCCCACGCGTCGGCTCCGTGCGGATCGAAACCGACCGCGAGGTCGCCGATGATCGCAACGTCGGTTGAGCCAAGGTGCAGCAGCTGAGAGAGCGCGATCTGCTGGCACCACTGATGGAACGCTGCATGTGCGCCGAACTGCGGGTTCGTTGTAAGGCGCGCCGCAATCACCGTCGGATCGAAGCGTCGCAACTCGTGGGGCCAAGCAGTCCAATCGGGCCCGTACTCGTCGCAGAGAGCGTTCCAAATAGCGATCGAGTCGGGGAGCGGCGGCGGCGTTGTTGACTCGGCATACAACCGCTCAAGCGCGGCACGTTTGATGGCCCACACATGGTCGCGATCGATCAAGGCATTTGCATCGCAGACCAACGCAGCTGGCGGGCCAGCGTCGAACGAAATGAGCAATGGGTTGAGTGCTCGGCGACTACTGGGGTAGTACGGGCTGTCTTGTTGTGGAAGCGATGGCGCTGGTTGATGCAACGGGCTGAGCAGCATCGCTGCACCGCCCGCATCGCTCACCGCGTGGGCAAGTGTGGCGACATCGCCAAGGTCGCCAATGCCCCACGACTGTGCGCTCCACAGCGAGTAGATCTGAGCGGCCACACCCCAGGCCAGAGGAATCTCTGGGCAGGACGACGGATGAACTATGAGGTGCGTTGTTGGTCCGCCGTCGAGCGGATGCAAGAGGTGGTAGCCAATAGCGAGGTCTGCTGGCAATGCGACGATCGCACCAAGGTCGGTTCCGTCTTCAAGCACAAGCCTGCACGGACTCCACAAGCTGTGTGCCTCGCCTGCAGCGACGAACCACAGTGGGGGAGCGTCCTGGGGATCTCCCATTGCGGAGCGCAAGCGTTGGCGGGTGACTTCAGACGTCGCGTGCCATGCTCCGTCGACATCGAAGTAGCCGTGGCTGATTCCCCACTCGTCATGCACTCTGACAGTCTGCCTGCGATGGCGCGCTGAGCGTGACCTATGCCGAGCCGGGCGCTACAGACTTCGTAGACTGGCGGAGTGGCAAAGTGGCTCGTCGAACGACGTCTCAAGCAAGCATCGGCGCGGCTGCGACAGCTGCGCGAAGAACTCGGTGTCATCGACGAACAGCTCGCCCAACTCTCTGATGAAGCCGACGACATGAGCATTCGTTCGTTGGTATCTGAGACCCATGGCGCCTCGCACGATTATCACAGCGCTCAGGCTCACGCCGATGCGATGGCGAAGCACCGCCTGCATGTCACTGAGTCAATTACCGAACTCGAGCGGCGACAAGACTCGCTGCTTGACCGGATGGTTGGCTAAGGCTGGCTTCGGCTCGCAGCGCGCGTGGTTAAATAGTCGAGCGGGCATACCTGCTATCGAAAGGACGGCCTGTGACCATTCGTGTGGTGATTGCCGAAGACGAAGCCATTATCCGGCTTGATCTCAAAGAGACCCTCGAAGAAGAGGGCTACGAAGTAGTAGGCGAGACCGGTCGCGGCGACAAAGCCGTCGAGCTTGTGCGCGAACTAAAGCCAGACCTTGCAATTCTCGACATCAAGATGCCCGGCATGGACGGCCTCACGGCTGCCGCACTCATCAACGCAGAGCGACTGTGCGGTGTGTTGATCCTCACGGCGTTCAGTCAGCGCGAGATCATCGAGCAGGCCCGCGACTCTGGCGCGTTGGCCTATCTCGTGAAGCCATACCAAAAGAGCGACCTGATCCCCGCTATCGAAGTGGCCATTGGTCGCTTTCGCGAGCTGCAGTCGCTCGCCGGCGAGCTCGACGCGTTGGGCGAGCAGCTCGAATCTCGCAAGCTCATCGATCGCGCCAAAGGCATCCTCGCCGACGAGTGCGCAATGAAGGAGCAAGACGCGTTTACGTTTCTGCAGCGCACCGCAATGAGCGAGCGTGGCCGGATGCGCGACGTCGCCGAGCGCGTCATTGCCGGAACATTGCGTCCGTAGGACCACCGGTGGCCAAGCTTCTCGTACTCGACGGTAACTCACTGACCTATCGCGCTTTTTTTGCGTTGCCCACCGACATGGCAACCGCCAGCGGCCAAGTGACCAACGCTGTGTTCGGCTTTGTGTCGATGTTCATCAACCTCATCAAGGACCACAAGCCCGAGGGTGTGTTGGTTGCGTTCGATCGCCCCGAGCCAACCTTTCGTCACTACGCCAACCCGCAATACAAAGCGCAACGCGAAGCTGCTCCCGACATCCTGCGTCAGCAGATGGGGCTGGTGCGCGAGGTGCTCGCAGCGCTCGATGTCACTACGGTCGATCTCGTCGGGTTCGAAGCCGATGACATCATCGGCACGGTGGCGCAGATGGCCAAAGAACGCGGCGACGATGTCATCATCGTCACCGGCGATCGCGACAGCTATCAGCTCGTCAGCGACCCACACGTGCGCGTGTTGTATAACAAGCGTGGCGTCAGCGACTACGCGCTCTACGACGAAGCGGGCATCTTCGAAAAGACTGGCGTCACTCCGGCGCAGTATCCGTCGTACGCCGCGTTGCGCGGCGACAACAGCGACAATCTTCCAGGCGTTCCCGGTGTAGGCGAGAAGACCGCAGCGAAGCTCATCGCCAGCTACGGCGATCTCGATGGCATCTTCAGCCACGCCAACGACCAAACGCCCAAGCTCAAAGAGTCGTTGATCGCCAACGAAGCGCTCGCTCGGCTGAACCTCGAGTTGATGATCGTGCGTTGCGACGCGCCCATCGAGGTTGATCTCGATGCATTGTCGTTCACGCCCAACGCCGTCGAGGTTGCTCGGTTGTTCGAGTTCCTTGAGATGCGCACGCTGCTCACTCGACTCAACGATGCCTTGGCCGGCCTTGGTCTTGGCGCTGCGGTTACCGAGGCCAGTTCGGCCGAAGTGCTCGAAGCCGAGGTGTCTCTCAGCGAGTCGCCCGCCCAGTCGCAAGCGTCCATCCGGTCGTTGGAGCGCCTCGATGTCGGCGTGCGCTGGTTCGGCGATCCCGGCCGCGGCGACCTACTTGGCTTCGCCATTGTGATCGATGCCGACAGCGCCGAATGCTTGTGGGTGCCAGCCGAACACTTGCGTGACGAGACGGTGGCCGCTGCTCTGAGCGCGCACGCCAACGTGCGCGGCCACAACGTAAAGGCGCTGATGCGCTGGCTTTTCGCGCATGGCCACGATCTGGGTGGTCTCACGCTCGACACGGCAATCGCCGCGTACCTCATCGACCCATCAGAGTCGCGTTACGCCGTTGCCGATCTGCTTGAGAAGTACACGGCGTTCCGGTTCCCTCACGATGAACCCGGTGCGATGGGGCAACTCGATTTCGGTGATAGCGGAGTCGACGAGGCCAAGCGCGGTGCCCGCGAAGCACTGTCAGTGTCACGCTTGGGCGATGCATTGTTTGCTGCACTCGAGCTGCAGGGCATGGGTGAGTTGTACGCGTCTATCGAGAACCCGTTGGTGCGCATCCTCGCCAAGATGGAAAACGTGGGCATCGCAGTCGATGTCGCCGAACTGCGTCAACTCGCCGACAAGCTGTCCGCCGAAACACAACGGCTCAGCGCAGTGCTGCAAGAAGTGGTTGGCCGGCCATTCAACCTCAACTCGCCAGTGCAGCTTCGTGAGATTCTTTACACCGAGCGCGGCCTCGCCCCGGGCAAGAAGACCAAGACCGGTTTCTCTACTGACGCTGCCACGCTTGAGAAGTTGCGCGATCAGTGGCCCGAGTTCATTGAGCCGTTGATGCAATATCGCGAGGTCGAAAAGCTGCGCAGCACCTACGGTGAAGGCCTGCTCAACGAGGTCGCTGTCGATGGTCGCATCCACGCCACGTTCAATCAGACCGTTGCCCGCACCGGTCGACTCAGCAGCGATCAGCCCAACTTGCATAACATTCCGGTGCGCTCCGAAGAGGGTCGCCTGTTTCGCAAGGCGTTCATTCCTGGCCCGGGGTGTGTGTTGCTGGTGGCCGACTACAACCAGATTGAGCTGCGTTGCATAGCGCATCTCGCTGCCGATCCAGGTCTCATCGAAGCGTTCGCCGGTGGACAAGACATTCATAACGCCACAGCGGCGCGGGTGTTCAGCGTCGATCCGGCGGCCGTCACGGTTGAACAGCGATCGAAGGCGAAGATGGTGTCGTACGGCTTGGCCTACGGCATGGAGGCCTACGGTCTCGGTCAGCGCCTTGGCATTGGTACCGACGAAGCAGCGGTCATCCTCAACGCCTATTTCGAGGCGTTTCCCAGGGTTCGGGCCTACATGGACGAAACGGTCCGCGAGGCGCGTGAGCGTGGTTTCACCGAGACCCTGTTTGGCCGCCGCCGCCCCATCCCAGAGTTGAGCAATCCCAATTTCCGCATTCGCCAGGCAGGCGAGCGGCAAGCAATGAACGCGGGTATTCAGGGGTTAGCCGCTGACATCTTCAAAGTTGCGCTCGTACGCATCGACGATGCGCTCGAACAGGGCGGCTTCACCAGTCAGCTCATCTTGCAGGTGCACGACGAGGTCGTGGTCGAGGTGCCCGAAGCCGAGCGTGAGGCCGTCGGCCCGTTGGTCATCGACATTTTGCGCGACGCCGCACAGCTCAACGTGCCACTCGAGGTCAATGTGAGCTGGGGCTACACCTGGGCTGCGGCTAAGGGATGACGATGCAGCCGGTCGAGCAGAAGCACTGGTTCGAACCGCTCGCCGATCACATGGGTGCGGCGTACCTTCGTTATTCGTTCACCAAGGGCACGGTGCGCGAGATCGACTATCTCGTCGATGCGTTGCAACTACAGCCCGGCATGCGTGTGCTCGATGTTGGATGTGGTCCCGGACGTCATGCACACGAGCTTGCACGTCGCGGCATTGCGGTGCACGGCATCGATATCAGCCAGTCGTTCGTCGAGATCGCGATTGCGACAGCCCCAGAGCTCGCCACGTTCGAGCGTCTTGATGCGCGCGAACTTGCCTTCGATGCCGAGTTCGACGCGGTCGTTTGCCTGTGTCAGGGGGCCTTTGGTTTGATGACCGCCAATGGCGACGACACCACCGTGCTCGGCGGAATGGCGCGGGCGCTCAAGCCCGCTGGCTGCCTGGCATTGAGTGCGTTCAACGCCTATTTCGCTGTGAAATACCACGACGCCGCCGAGTTCGATGCGGGCACCGGTGTGAGTCACGAACGCACTGAGGTCAGCAACGCTGCTGGTCAAGCCATTGCGGTCGACCTCTGGACTGGCTGCTACACACCTCGTGAGCTGCGGTTATTGCTTGCTGCCTGCGGTTTGCGGGTCGACTCGATCAGCAGCGTTGAGCCGGGAAAATATGGGTCCGACGAGCCATCTACTGAGTCGCCCGAATTCCTTGTGCTTGCCACCCGGCCTAGTGACGAATTCCCAGCGTGGTGATAGCCTCTCGGCGACGTCGTCACGTGTTTGTGCGACCGATCTGATTGTCCTTTATCCACCTCTGAAAGCGATACCTCCTTGTCCGACACCTCTACTCCCACTTCTTCTGCCTTTGGCACCTTCGATGAAGAGGGAAATTACACACCTCGCCAGGTCATCTCCGATGATCTCGGTATGTCATTCGCAGACGCGATTGCCGGCACACTCGTCGAAGTCGACGATGGCCAACTGGTGCATGGCACCGTTGTAAAGATCGACCGCGACGAAGTCCTGCTCGACATCGGTTATAAGAGCGAGGGCGTCATTTTGGCCCGCGAGCTCAGCATCCGTAACGACGTCAACCCGCACGACATCGTGAAGCTCGGCGAAAAGATCGAAGCACTGGTTCTGACCAAGGAAGACAAAGAAGGTCGCCTGCTGCTCTCCAAGAAGCGTGCTCAGTACGAGCGTGCCTGGGGCAATATCGAAAAGCTCAAAGAGGCCGACGGCATGGTCGAGGGACTCGTCATCGAAGTCGTCAAGGGCGGCCTGATTGTCGACATCGGCCTTCGCGGCTTCCTTCCTGCCTCGCTCGTCGAACTGCGTCGCGTCCGCGACCTGCAGCCCTACGTGGGCAAGATGGTGCAAGCCAAGATCATCGAGCTCGACAAGAACCGCAACAACGTTGTGCTCAGCCGCCGTGCGTATCTCGAAGAGACTCAGAAGGAAGCTCGCGACGAGTTCCTCACCAACCTCAAGCCAGGCGAGATTCGCAGCGGTGTTGTCAGCAGCGTCGTCAGTTTCGGTGCGTTCGTCGATCTCGGCGGCATGGATGGCCTCATCCACGTCAGCGAATTGTCGTGGAAGCATGTTGATCATCCGGGTGCTGTCGTTGCCGTTGGCGACCCAGTCACCGTTCAGGTGCTCGATGTCGACTTCGATCGCGAGCGCATCAGCTTGTCGCTCAAGGCCACTCAGCAAGATCCTTGGCAGACCTTCGCCAACAGCCACGAAGTTGGCCAGTTGGTCTACGGTCGCATCACCAAGCTCGTGCCGTTCGGTGCGTTCGCTCAGGTGGGCGAAGGCATCGAGGGTCTCGTGCACATCAGCGAGATGAGCGCACACCATGTCGACTCGCCAGAGCAGGTCGTTACGCCAGGCGAAGAGTTGTGGGTCAAGATCATCGATCTCGACCTCGCCCGCCGTCGCATCAGCTTGTCGATCAAGCAGGCAGCCGAGGGTGGCGAATTGGCCGAAGAGTACCGTCAGCACTTCGAGATGGACGAGCACGGAAACTGGGCCGCTGGCACAGACGACGTCGAGCGCGAATCCGCATGGGCCGAGTACTACCAAGAGGGTGGCACTGCCGTCGAGGGTGCAGCTCCCGAAGCCGCTGAAGCGCCAGTCGCCGAAGCGCCAGTCGCCGAAGCCGAAACTGAAGTGCCAGCAGAGGCCGAAGTTGCGGCCGAAGCTGTCGAAGAATCAGCAAGCGAGTAGTCAACGGCTGCCTTCGGGCAGACCGAAATCTCACAGGTGGGGCCGGGCAACTGGCCCCACTTTTATTTGAGGCGAACGATGCCCATGCGCACGGCGGTGAGCACAGCTTGGGTGCGGTCACGGGCGTCGAGCTTTTCGTAGATCGAGGCAAGGTGGTTCTTGACCGTCTTTTGACTGATGAACAGTCGGGCAGCGATGTCACCAGTTCCGAGACCATCGACCACCAACTGCAACACTTCTTCTTCGCGTGGCGAAATCAGCGGGTCGTCGCTGATCTCCAAGTTGCGTGCTTCGTTGAGCATCAGCGCCGCCAAGTTCTTGGACAGCACCGTATCGCCGCTCGCGGCGAGGCCGATTGCCTCGACCACTTCGGTGATTGAGCAGTCCTTGATGAGATAGCCCGATGCGCCGGCACGGAGCGCTGCGTCGATGACGGCACGATCGAGGTGCATTGTGAGCATGACCACGCACTGGCGGGCATCGGCTTTGACCAAACGTCGCGTGGCCTCGATGCCATCGACGTTAGGCATGGACACGTCCATGAGCACCACATCGGGGCGCAACTCGAGTGCCATACGGAATCCGATTTCGCCGTCGGCGGCTTCACCAACGACCGTGATGCCTTCGTCTTCAAGGCTGCGGCGGAGCCCCTGGCGCATCATGGTGTGATCGTCAACGAGCAGTACGGTCAATCCCATTGTCTTGCTCCTTGCGGTTGGCGGAGTCCTACACGAATCACAGTACCGCTTGGCGAGGACTCGGCGGTTAGTTCGCCCCCGATGCTCGCGGCGCGCTCGCGCATGCCGATCATTCCGTATGAGTCCACACGGCCACCGCCGGCCGACAGCCCAACGCCGTTATCGCGAATCGTGAGAATGGCGTGCGACGGCTTGCAGACCCAACGCACCGAGGCGGTCGTCGCCCGGGCGTGCCGTTCGACGTTGATCAACGCCTCACGAGCGATGTGCCACAGTTCTCGTTCTTGGGCAATACTCAACCGAAGCGATTGGTTTGATTCGAACGAGACATCTACGCCGCTACGCGCTCGCACACGTTCGATGAACTGCGTCAAGGTGGCTGGCAGATCTTGGTTCTCGGAGACATCGGAGCGAAGGTCGTAAAGCGTCTCGCGGATGTTGCCGATCATGTTGCTCACCTCGCCACGTAGGTCTTTGAGCGCCACCTCGACCGAGGCGCCTCGAGCCGCGTTCGCAATTGAGCGGTCGAGTTCGAAGCCCAGGAATGCCAACGATGAGCCAATGTCGTCGTGAATATCTCGGGCGATTCGGTTGCGCTCCTCGTCGGCCGAAGCGATGCGCAAGCGCTTGAACAAGCGGGCGTTGTCGATGGCAATACCGAAGGGTTCGGTGAGACCATGTAAGACCTCTACGTCTTGGGGCCTGAAATGGGCGGGCTCAAGCGATTCGAGCGCAATGATTCCGATGACAGAACCGCGGGCACGAAGCGCTGCATAGATGCCCGAGCGTGCACCGGGAGCGACGCCATCGTTCATCGCCTCTGGGTCGTCGGCCGCAGCTACTTTGAGATTGTCGCGTCGTACTGTTTTTGGGGCTCGCAGCGCCTCTTGGGCTGCCGGGGGCAGCGACAACTGCTGGCGCGAGTTGTCGAGTGTGTACCCCTGAATTCTGGCCGGGACAAGGCTGTTGGTGAGATCGTTGTGCAACAGAATCGTGAGCATGCTGTGGTCAATGAGCGATTGCACGCGTGTCACTGTCGAGTCGAGCACGTCTTGAAGATCGAGCGACGCTGGCAAGGTCTGAGCGATGCGTTGTAAAGAGAACAGCAGCGCGTTGGCTTCGGCGAGGCGTCCGACTCGATCGAGCGCGGCTTGTTGATTACGGGCCGACTCGATGGAGGCCCGATGCGAGATGCCGCTGGTGACGGAAACCAACAGCAGCAGGCCTATCCAGAGCTCGGATTGGCCCACGCCATCACTGAGCCCAACATCTTGTAGGAAGATGGTGGTAATGATCGTCGCTGCGGCGCCACCAATCTGGGCGCTGAAAACTGTTCCGCCTACGAATCCGGCCAACATGCAGGTCGGGACAAGACACACTGCGAGTGGCGAACTCCAACCCCCGCTCATCAAGATGGTGGTCGTAATGAGGGCAGCCTCGATGACCACACGCATGCGGGTGCGGTTGTCGTTGCGATACGGCACGGGGCGAACGAGCGCGAAGATGGTGTACGCAACAACGACGGCGCTGGCGATGTTGAGATCCCAGCTGGTGGTTGAGTAGAGGCTGAGACCGCGGAACGCGGCACCGATCAGGCCTGCGATGCGGAATGGCAACAGCGGCGCTGCCTGCACGGTGGACGCAGAATTGCTGGTGCCGCCACGATCGACAAGGCGACGATCGACGCCAATAAAGGTGCTGGGATGCGATCGTCGACGCTCAACGAGTGGCCACGACGGTGGCTCCACTTCGCCCGGCTTGGGTCCGCTTTGTCCAAAGCCAATCAAGAGCGGCCGTGACGGTTCGCGCGGTTCAAGGGATTCACTCATCAAGGTTCTGATGGTAGCTGCGCTAATTGCTACCGTCGGTGCATGATTGTTGTTGGACTTACAGGTGGCATCGGTTCGGGCAAGTCAACAGTGTCTGAGGGGCTCGCTCGACTTGGTGCCGTCATCATCGATGCCGATGCAATGACGCGTGAACTGCAGCAGCCGGGTGCGCCCGTATTCAACGCAATCGTCGAGCGATTTGGTCAAGAGATTGTCGCTGCCGATGGGTCGCTCGATCGCTTGGCGTTGGCCGCGATCGTCTTTCCAAACCCCGAGATCCTCAAAGAATTGAATGCGTTGGTTCACCCTGAAATCGGTCGGGCAATCCGGTCGCGTATGCGCGAACACCTCGATTCCAATTCGGTGGTGGTGCTCGACGTGCCGTTGCTCATCGAGAACAGTCGGTACCCAGTAGCAGGCGTTGCTGTTGTCGACACGCCAGTCGATCTCGCTATCGATCGTCTGGTGAACATTCGCGGTATGGACGAAACCGATGCTCGGGCGCGCATTGCCCGCCAAGCCACACGCGAAGAGCGCTTGGCGAAGGCCGACTATGTCATCGACAACTCAGGCGACCGCGACGCGCTTGCATTGTTGCTGCCGGGTCTCTGGGAATGGATGCAGGGGTTGGAGCCCGTTGCTGCCGACGACCAGCGCCTTGCCGATCCGGTAGACCCGCCCGATGCCACCGATGGCAAGAGCTTGGCGTAAGTCGAACGATTGTTCGCTGATACACTCGCCGGGTGATTCCGTTCAAGGTGGTGTCCGATTTTTCCCCTGCTGGTGATCAACCAGCAGCAGTAGCCAGCCTCACTGAAGGCATCGAGCAAGGCCTTCGATTTCAGACACTGTTGGGCATCACCGGTTCGGGTAAGTCGGCCACCATTGCATGGACCATCGAGAATGTTCAAAAGCCAACTCTGATCTTGGCTCCTAACAAATCGCTCGCCGCGCAGTTGGCGCAAGAGATGCGCGAGTTCTTCCCCGACAACCGGGTCGAGTACTTCGTGAGTTATTACGACTACTACCAGCCCGAGGCGTACATGGCCTCGAGTGACACCTACATCGAGAAAGACTCATCGGTCAACGACGAGATCGACCGGTTGCGGCACAGCGCTACTGCGGCATTGCTCACTCGTCGCGACACCATCGTGGTGGCATCGGTCAGCTGCATCTACGGCATGGGTAATCCCGCCGAATACAAAGGCCAGTTGCTCGAGCTGCACACGGGTGTCGATTACGACCAGCGCAGCATCTTGCGACGCCTCGTCGATCTGCAATTCGACCGAAACGACATTGCGTTGGGCCGCGGCAAGTTCCGAGTGCGCGGTGACACCATCGAGGTTCATCCGTCATACGACGAAAACGTGTTGCGCATCGAAATGTTCGGCGACACGGTCGACCGCATCACGATGATCGACCCACTCACCGGCGAGCAGCTCAGCGAGATGACTGAGGTGATGGTGTTTCCCGCCACTCACTATGTGGCTGGCGACGAACGCATGCGCAAGGCGGTCATCGGTATCGAGGCCGAACTCCAAGAGCGCCTCGCATGGTTCCAGGCCGAGGGCAAGTTGCTCGAAGTGCAGCGACTGCGCATGCGCACCGAATACGACCTCGAGATGATTCAAGAAGTGGGCTATTGCAACGGCATCGAGAACTACTCGATGCATATCGATGGCCGCACCCATGGCGAGCCGCCGTTCACCCTCATCGATTACTTCCCCGACGACTTCTTGTTGGTCATCGACGAAAGCCATGTCGCCGTGCCGCAGTTGCACGGCCAATACATGGGCGACCTCAGCCGCAAAGATCAGTTGGTCGAGCACGGGTTTCGTCTGCCCAGCGCGCGCGACAACCGGCCGCTGCGGTTTGAAGAAGTGCTCGAACGTATTCCGCAGTGCGTGTTCTTGTCGGCCACCCCGTCGGCATACGAACTCAAGGTGTCGCAGCGCGTGGTCGAGCAGATCGTGCGCCCAACTGGTCTCATCGACCCTGAGGTCATCGTCAAACCCACCAAGGGTCAAATCGACGACCTCATCGAAAACGTCAATGCCCGTGTTGCTCAGGGCGACCGCGTGCTCATCACCACGCTCACCAAGAAAATGGCTGAAGACCTCACCGAGTACCTTCTCGAGCAAGGCCTGCGGGTGCGCTACATGCACAGCAACATCGACACCATTCAGCGCATCGAAACGCTTCGTGGCCTTCGCCTCGGCGAGTTCGACGCGCTAGTGGGCATCAACCTGTTGCGCGAAGGTCTCGACCTTCCCGAGGTGTCGTTGGTCGCCATCCTCGATGCCGACAAAGAGGGCTTCCTGCGCAGCGAGACATCGCTGATCCAGACCATGGGTCGTGCGGCTCGAAACGTAGACGGTCAGGTCATCATGTACGCCGATCGCATCACCAACTCAATGGCTCGGGCTATCGAAGAAACGCAGCGTCGGCGAGAGCGCCAGATTGCCTACAACTTTGAACACGGCATCAATCCGCAGACCATCCGCAAGGCAGTGGGCGACATCTTGTCGCTGCTTCGTCCCGACTCGTCGGCGCCGGTACCCGGCAAAGATCGGCGCAAGCAGCGCGAGCGAGACAAGGTGCAACGAGAGATCAAGACGCTGCCCCAGCAAGAGTTGGCCCGGCTCATTCTCACCCTCGAAGAAGAAATGCACGAAGCATCGGTCGAGCTTCGCTTCGAGTACGCAGCTCGCCTGCGCGACGAAATCAACGACCTGCGTCGCGAGCTTCGCGATGCCGGCTGACCCAGTTTTCCGTTTCCCCCCGTTCTGCTTCTCCAGATAGGTTCGTCCAATGGCCGACAAGATCATCGTTCGCGGCGCTCGCGAGCACAACCTGCGCAATGTCAGCGTCGACCTTCCGCGCGACAAGCTCATCGTGTTCACCGGGCTGTCCGGCTCGGGCAAATCAAGCCTCGCGTTCGACACCATTTATGCCGAAGGTCAGCGCCGCTACGTCGAGTCCCTCAGCGCATACGCCCGCCAGTTCTTGGGTCAGATGGACAAGCCCGATGTCGATGTCATCGAGGGACTCTCGCCGGCCATCGCTATCGATCAGAAGTCGGCAAGCCGCAACCCTCGTTCAACCGTTGGCACCATCACCGAGGTCTACGACTATCTGCGCCTGCTGTACGCGCGTATCGGCATTCAACATTGCCCCACCGACGGCACCCGCTTGCAGCGCCAGACCCCGCAGCAAATCGTCGACCGTATTTTGCTCATGCCTGACGGCACTCGCTTCCAGGTGTTGGCTCCGGTGGTGCGTGGCCGCAAGGGTGAATATAAGACACTTCTCGAAGACCTCGCCGGGCAGGGATACGTGCGTGCGCGTGTCGATACCGAACTGGTCGACATCGCCGAGTTCCTCAAACGCGATGAGAGCTTGGCGCGTTATGAGAACCACTCAATTGAGGTAGTCGTCGACCGTCTCGTGCGCCGTGAAGGCATCGAGCGTCGACTCACCGACAGCCTCGAAACTGCGCTCAAATTGGCCGATGGCGTGGCCGAAATCGAGATCGTTGGCAAAGACGGCGAAGCTCAAGACACGCTCACGTTCAGCCAGCACTTGGCCTGCCCGAACTGCGGCACCAGCTTCGAAGAACTCGCCCCGCGAAACTTCTCGTTTAACTCTCCCTATGGTGCATGTGCGGCGTGCGACGGCCTTGGCACCACCTTTGAGATCGACCCCGATCTCATCGTGCCCGATCCAGACCTGTCTATTACCGGCGGCGCTATCGCTCCTTGGCGCTCGGCGCACACGCAGTACTTCAATCGCATGATCGAAGCTGTCGCCGACGTCTATGACATCGACATCAACGCTCCGTGGAGCGCAATGAACGCCAAGCAAGTGAAGATCGTGCTGCACGGCGTCGATGGCAATGTGGCCGTGAAATACAAGAATCGCTATGGCCGCACCCGCGCCTATTCCACTGCGTACGAAGGCGTGATCCCGTGGATCAAGCGCCGCCATCAAGCAGCCGAGAGCGACTGGAGCCGCGAGCAATACGAGGGCTACATGCGCCTCGTGCCGTGTCCAACATGTGGTGGCGCTCGGCTGAAGCCGGCCAGTTTGGCCGTCACGGTCAACGACAAGCACATCTCCGAAGTGTGCGACATGAGCATCGGTGAGTCCGCAAAGTTCTTGGTTGGTCTCGAACTCAGCGAGCGAGATCGAATGATTGCCGAGCGCGTGGTCAAAGAGGTCAACGCCCGGCTCGGCTTCTTGCTCGATGTCGGCCTCGATTACTTGTCGCTGTCGCGCTCTGCGGGCACGCTTGCCGGCGGAGAAGCACAGCGCATCCGGCTTGCTAGCCAGATCGGCTCGGGTCTTGTGGGCACGCTCTACGTGCTCGACGAGCCGTCCATCGGCTTGCACCAACGAGACAATCACCGCCTCATCGAAACCCTTGTGCGCCTGCGTGATCTCGGTAACACGGTGCTGGTGGTCGAGCACGATGAAGACACCATTCGTGCCAGCGACTGGATCGTCGATATTGGTCCTGGTGCTGGTGAGCACGGTGGGGCAGTGGTCTATAGCGGTCCGGTCAAGGGCATCCTCAAGACCAAAGAGTCCATCACCGGCCAATACCTGTCGGGTAAGCGCAGCATCCCGGTGCCGCAACAACGGCGTGCACCTGGCAACGACTGGCTCACCATAAAGGGCGCCCGCGAACACAACTTACAAAACATCGATGTTCGTATTCCGCTCGGATGTTTCGTGGCAGTCACCGGCGTGTCGGGGTCGGGCAAGAGCTCATTGGTTCGCGACATCTTGTTGCCGTCGCTGATGCAAAAGATCTATAAATCGAAGCAGGCAGCTGGTCGGCATACGTCGGTGCTGGGCATTGAGCTGCTCGACAAGGTCATCGACATGGACCAGTCGCCGATTGGCCGCACCCCGCGCTCAAACGCAGCTACCTACACGGGCGTGTTCGACAACATCCGCAAGTTGTTCGCCACCACCCAAGAGTCAAAGGTGCGTGGCTATATGCCGGGCCGCTTTAGCTTCAACGTGGCCGGTGGCCGCTGCGAAGCGTGCAGCGGCGATGGCACCATCAAGATCGAGATGCACTTCCTTCCCGACGTCTACGTGCCGTGCGAGGTCTGCAAGGGCGCTCGCTACAACCGTGACACGCTCGACATTCAGTTCAAGGGCAAGAACATCTCCGAGGTGCTCGATATGCCAGTGGCCGAGGCAGTCGGTTTCTTCACCAACCAGCCAGCCATCTCGCGCTATATGCAGACGTTGGTCGATGTTGGACTCGGCTACGTGCGCTTGGGTCAGCCAGCACCCACGCTGTCGGGTGGCGAAGCGCAGCGCGTGAAACTCGCCGCCGAACTGGCCAAGCGATCCACTGGTCACACCATCTACCTGCTCGACGAGCCCACCACAGGGTTGCACTTCGAAGACGTGCGTCGCCTGCTCACGGTGTTGTCACGCTTGGTCGATCAGGGCAACACGGTGTTGGTCATCGAGCACAACCTCGATGTCATCAAGACCTCTGATTGGGTCATCGACCTTGGTCCTGAAGGCGGCGGCGGCGGCGGTCTCGTCGTTGGCGAAGGAGCGCCTGAACACATCGCCAGCTTGCCGGCCAGCCACACTGGCCGATTCTTGAAGCCACTGCTTGAGGCGAGATAGCCGCCTGGCTCTGCGAAGGCGCCCTGGCGCCGCCTGCTGTTTCAGCCAGCAAGCATCAGCGCACGGTCTGCGTGCGCTGGCGCGTGGCGGGGTTCAGCGCTTAGTTGCCTTGTTTGCGAAGACGCTTGCTGGCTTCGTTGAGTTGCTTTTTCTCGTCGGCGGTGAGGCCATCCATGCCCACCGAGGCGATCTTGTCGAGGATGCGGTCAACCGCAGCCTGATCCTGCATCGGGGTATATGTAGGTGTCGTAGGCCAACGACCCTCAACAACCACGGGCCCTTTATGCTTGCGTTTGGCTGGCTTCTTGTGGCCGCCGCCCATTTTGAGCTGTGGCAGCCAGTGCAGATCGGGCAGCATTCCGTAACTCCGCGCCGACCATACGGCGGTGCCAATGGTGACTAGCAGCACGATGATCAGTTCGTAGGCGCGATCGGCGAAGTACTGCAGAATCTCAATGCCAACCATTACTGCGGCCAATGCCCACGCCGGGATGCCGAAGAAAAACGGCGCTCGCGGGTTTTGCACCACGAACACCACGAACAGGGCCACCTCGATCGAGCGGATAGAGAACAGTCCCACGTCGAGTCCGGCGGCCACTATTCCCGAGATGACGGCGATGAACACCAGCATCCAGGCGAACTTGGCGCGACCAATTTGATTCTCGACGTGCTTGCCGAAATACCAAAACAGGGCGATTGAGACCACGTTCCACAGCGCGTTGTTGCCAGCGAGGTCGTTAGTGATGGGCCAAGTGAGCAGGCGCCACATTTGCCCATGGCGCACATCGCTCGGATTCAGAAAGGTGTGTAATAACAGCGTGCTGTCTATGGCCCACACGAAGATTGAGATGACGCACAGCGCGGTGACGAGCACAGTGGTGGTGACATCGATGGTGCCTACGCGGAACCATGGATCAGAGTGACCGCGACGTGCAGGGAACGAGAAGCGATAACGACCAGGCATTGTGATGACACTAGTGGTCACTCTTCGCATGGCAGCGTCTTGAGCGGCAGGCGCCACGTAAGCTCACCAGATCATGGTGAAGCGCCCGCCGACCGGAACGATCCCCGAAACACCCGGGTCGTATCAGTTCAAGGACGGCGAGGGTCGGGTCATCTACGTGGGCAAGGCCTCAAACCTGCGCCAACGGCTCAGTAACTACTTCCAAGATCCGCGCAACATGCACACCCGCACGGCGCAGATGGTGGCCACCGCCGAGACGGTTGAGTGGATTGAGGTACGCAACGAAGTCGAGGCATTGATGCTCGAGTTCAGCCTCATCAAAGAGCACCGCCCGCGTTTCAACATTCGGCTGCGCGACGACAAGAGCTATCCGTTTCTTGCGGTGACGATGGACGAAGAGTGGCCTCGGGCCTTGGTGATGCGCGGCCGCAAGCGCAAGGGTGTGCGCTACTTCGGTCCATATGCCCACGCCTATGCCATTCGCGACACGCTCGATTTGTTGCTGCGTAGCTTCCCCATTCGCACGTGCAGCAACGGCAAGTTCAACGAGCACCAACGGTTGGGGCGCCCATGCCTGTTGTTTCACATTGAGAAGTGCAGCGGGCCATGCGTTGGCAACATCGACAAGCCCGAGTACTTCCAACAGGTCACCGAACTCTGCGGCTTTCTTGATGGCGACACCGACGAGATCGTGCAGAAGCTTGAAGCCGACATGCGCGCCGCAGCCAAAGAACTCGAGTTCGAGCGCGCCGCGCGGTTGCGAGATCGTTGGGCCGCAGTGCAGCGCGCCATCGAGAAGCAGCAGATGGTTGCCGAGCGAAGCGAAGACATCGATGTCATCGGCCTGGCCGAAGACGAACTTGAAGCGGCCGTGCAGGTGTTCTTCGTGCGTAAGGGCCGCGTTGTCGGACGCAAGGGTTTCGTGCTCGACAAGGTCGAAGATCTCACCCCTGGCGGTCTTGTCGATCGCATCATGGAACAGATGTATGGCGACGAGCCGCCGCTTGGTATTCCCAAGCAGGTACTCGTTCCAGTAGATGCCGATGACTCCCATACCTACGAGGAATGGCTCACCCATCTGCGCGGCTCGAGGGTGCAGATTCGTGTGCCGCAGCGTGGCGACAAGCGCGACCTGCACGAGACCGTCACACGCAATGCCAAAGAAGAGTTCATGCGTCACCGCCTGCGGCGCGCGGCAGATCACAACACGCGCAGTCGGGCGCTCACCGAGTTGCAAGACATGCTCGGACTGCCCGAGGCGCCCCTGCGCATCGAGTGCTACGACATGGCGCACTTGCAGGGCACCGATTATGTGGGTTCCATGGTCGTACTCGAAGATGGTCTTCCGAACAAGCGCGAGTACCGGCGCTTCAAGGTGAAGACAGTTGCGGGCAACGACGATTACGCGGCGATGGAAGAGGTGCTCACCCGTCGCCTCACCGCATATCTCGACCAACGAGATCAGCCGGCCAACGATCGTGGCGATCGGCCAGGCAAGTTTGCCTACCCGCCGCAGTTGCTCTTGGTTGATGGCGGCAAGGGTCAGCTCGCTGTTGCCGAACGTGTTGTGCGCGCTCTGGGTCTTGAAGATGAGATTCCAATCGCGTCCTTGGCCAAACGATTCGAAGAGGTCTATGTGCCGGGCCGTAGCGAGCCTGTCAACGTGCCGCGCGGCAGCGACGCGTTGTTCATGCTTCAGCGCATTCGCGACGAAGCCCACCGGTTCGCGAATACCTTCCATCGCGAACTGCGTGGCAAGCGGATGACCAAGAGTTCGCTCGACGACATCGTCGGGTTGGGCGACAACCGCAAGGCGCGCATTGCCAAAGAACTCGGCGGCGTGAACGCGGTGAAGAAGGCGTCGCTCGACACGCTCAAGTCGCTCACATGGCTTCCTGACTCAGTCGCCGAGACCATCTACGCAAAGTTTCACCCTGCGGGCAGCGAAGACCCAGCCGAGGCTGGCAGCGACGAGCCCGACGCATCGGACTGACGCAATCAGAACTCGGACCGCAACCGAGGCTGCCCGCAGCGCCGGCTCTCAGGAGCTCGCGGCGGACCGCTTTGTGTGGCGGTTACTGAACACGACAGCGCCAATAAGCACGAGCACGATCACGGCAAGCGACACGTAGGTGTTCACGTGATACCAATGCGACACGGTCATCTTCAGGCCGACGAAAACCAAGATGCTGCCGAGCGCATGCGAGAGGTAATGGAACCTCTCCTTCGCGTCTGCGAGCAGGAAGTACATGGCGCGTAAGCCCAAGATGGCAAACGCGTTCGATGACAGCACGATGAAGGGTTCTTTCGAGACCGCAAGAATTGCGGGCACCGAGTCGACAGCGAAGATCACATCGGTGAGTTCAATGACCACCAACGCCGCAAACAGGGGAGTGGCCGCCCGGCGCCCATTTTGGCGAGTGAAGAACTTGTGGCCATCGAACGTGTCCGTCACCGGTATGAAACGTGACAGCAGCCCGAGGCCAGTCTTAGCCTGCGTGGTTCCTTCGTCGGCGCGGTGGCGAATCACCTTGATGCCGGTGTACACGAGGAACAACCCGAACACGAGCAGCAGCCACCAGAACTTGTTGATCAGCGCACTGCCCGCAAGCACGAATATGGCTCGCAGCGTAAGTGCGCCAAAGATTCCCCAGAACAGCACGCGGTGTTGGTATTTGATGGGAATGGCCATCGCGGTAAAGAGCATCGACCACACGAACACGTTGTCGACGCTGAGCGACTTTTCGATGAGGTAGCCGCTGATGTATTCGCCGAAGGCTTGGCTGCCGAAGCCGATAGCGATTGCGGCGCCGAACGCTAGTCCGCATGCGACCCATACCGATGACTCGATGAGTGCTTCGCGCGGTGTTGGGGGATGGTCATCGCGATGACGAAAGAGATCGATCGCGAGCATGATCAGGATGACGCCGCCGAGGGCCAGCCACGCCCACGTTGGTACATCAAGGTCTACGAAGTTGGTGGAGTCGGTGCCCTTGGGCAGCAATGCTGCTGGGGCAGAAACAAGAGTGAGCGTCACGGTGTTGATCCTTCGGGTCGCAAGTTGGTTCGCGTGCCGAAGGTCTCTCCCAGCCCACACTGTGGGCCTCGCGTGCCGGGCCTATTGGCCGTGATGACGACTGCGCGATGGCGGGATACTCCCCTTCGCCAAGCACCATACCCCGCTCGGGCTAATGCGACAACGACTGTATGCCGAGAAGCGCAACGGCCCACCGTGCCGCTGACGGATAAGGGTCGACGGATACGCTGGTGCAATGGCATCCGAAGATCTCTGGGAAACGCACGCCGAATGGTGGATCGATGGGTTCACCGATGGCGCCGACCCTGAGTACGAAGAGCAGATCATGCCGCTGGCTGCAGCCGAGCTGGCCAACGCCAAGCGCGTGCTTGATGTTGGTTGTGGCGATGGCCAGGTGAGCCGCATGGCCGTGAAGCTTGGCGCCGAGCGCGTGGTGGGTCTCGACCCCACGTGGAACCAAGTGAAGGTGGCCCAGCAGCGCGGCGGGGGAGCCGCCTATGTGCGTTCGGGTGCCGCTGCATTGCCGTTTCCCGATGCATCCTTCGATGCAGTGGTGGCGTGCCTCGTGTTCGAACACATCCGCGATGTCGACGACGCGATAGCCGAGGTTGCTCGAGTGCTCGAGCCCGGCGGACGCTTCTGCTTTTTCTTGAACCACCCGTTACTGCAGACACCAAACAGCGGATGGATCGACGATCAAGTGCTCGATCCGCCCGAGCAGTATTGGCGCATCGGGCCGTACCTCATCGAGGACGAGACCATCGAAGAGGTTGAGAAGGACGTGTTCATTCCGTTCATCCACCGCCCGTTGAGCCGCTACATCAATGCGTTGGCCGACAACGGTCTGCTGCTCGAGCGCATGGTCGAACCAGCGCCGCCTCCTGGGTTCTTGGCCAAGGCCTACGAGTACGAAGCGGCCGCTACCATTCCACGCTTGCTCTACTTGCGTACCTGTAAGCGCTGATCGGTTCGATGAGGCGCAATGGCTGACATTCTCGTCATTACAGGTTTGTCGGGGGCGGGGCGTTCTCACGCCGCCGACTTTCTCGAAGACATGGGTTGGTTCGTGGTCGACAACCTGCCTGTTGCGCTCATCGACAAGATCATTGAGCTTGGTGTCAGCTCGGGCGTTGGCGCGGGTGCCGGCTATCAACAGCTGTGCGTGGTGGTTGGCCCAACAGCCGATCAAGGCGATGTACTCACCGAGATCCGTCAGTTGCGCAACAAAGGACATCGCATTCGCGTGTTGTTCCTTGAGGCCACAACGGCCGAGCTCGTGAAGCGATACAGCAGCACGCGCCGCAAGCATCCGCTCGACGACGGCACGGCGGTTCTTACAACGGCCATCGAGCGCGAGCGATCGCTGCTCGAGCCGGTGAAGGCCGAGTCAGATCTCATCATCGACACCACATCCATCAGCGTGCATCAACTCAAGACGCGCATCACCGACGCGTTCACCACCCATGCTGACAATGCTTCAATGCGTACCGCTATCACCAGCTTCGGTTTCAAGCAGGGCATTCCGCTCGATGTCGACCTGGTGATGGATGTGCGGTTCCTGCCGAACCCTCATTGGGTCGAAGAGTTGCGTCCGCTCAGCGGCCTTGATGAACCCGTGCGCCGCTACGTGATGGAGCAACCCGATACGGCCGAGTTCTTGAAGCGTTACGAAGCGTTGCTCGAGTTGTTGCTGCCAGCGTACGAATCCGAGGGCAAGAGCTATCTCTCAATTGCCATCGGGTGCACCGGCGGTCAGCACCGGTCGGTGGCCATCGCCGAAGAGCTTGCAGTATGGATGCGCGGGCTCGGGTATGCGCCCCGCGTGTCGCATCGCGACCTTCCGTAGCTGCGCCAGTTATTCGCGGGGCATTGTCGTCGCACTAAGGTTGCTGAGCATTCTTCCCCTCGTGAAAGGACACGTCTCGCATGACGGTTCGTGTAGGTATCAATGGATTTGGCCGCATCGGGCGCAACTTCTTTCGTGCAGCCAAGGCTCGCGGCGCCGACATCGAGTTCGTTGCCGTTAACGACCTCGGCTCGCTGACCACAATGGCGCACCTGCTCAAGTACGACTCAATCGCCGGGCGGATGGACAGCACGATCAAAGCGGTGAAAGACGGCGTGAGTGTCGACGGCCAGACGCTCAAGGTGCTGCAGATGCGCAACCCCAACGAGTTGCCATGGGGCGACCTTGGGGTTGACGTCGTCATCGAATCCACTGGCTTCTTCACCGATCGTCCAAAGGCTGCATTGCACCTCGAAGGTGGCGCACCGCTGGTCATCGTGAGCGCCCCCGCCAACGGCGCCGATGCCACGTTCGTATACGGCGTGAACCATCACGACTTCGATCCCGCAAAGCATCAGGTCATCTCGAACGCCAGCTGCACCACCAACTGTCTCGTGCCAATGATCAAGGTGCTCGACGTTGCGTTCGGCGTAGAGAACGGCTTGATGACCACCGTGCATGCCTACACCGGCGATCAGAACCTGGTCGATGGCCCGCACAGCGATATGCGCCGTGCCCGTGCCGCCGCCATCAACATTGTGCCATCGAGCACCGGCGCGGCTCGTGCCACCAGCTTGGTGCTCGCCAGCATGAAGGGTCGTCTCGACGGCACCGCATTGCGCGTGCCTGTGCCAACCGGCTCGATCACCGACTTCACCGGCAACCTCAAGAAGGCCGCCACCGTCGAAGAGATCAACGCTGCATTCAAGGCCGCCGCTCGAACGTCACTCAAGGGCGTGCTCAAGTACACCGAGGACCCCATCGTTTCGAGCGACATCGTTGCCGATCCGCATAGCTGCGTGTACGACGCCGGTCTCACGATGAGCATGGGCAACCTAGTCAAGGTGCTCGGCTGGTACGACAACGAGTGGGGCTACAGCAACCGTCTTGTCGACCTCACCTTGTACACCGCCAAGGCAATGAAGAAGTCGGCCTCGAGCGCCAAAAAGGCCGCCAAGAATTCCTGATGACGAATATCCCGGTTCTTGACGACCTCGGCGATGTCCGAGGCAGACGGGTGTTGGTGCGAACCGACTTCAACGTGCCGATGAACGATGGCGAAATCAGCGACGATTTCCGAATCCGTGCGGCGCTGCCCACTATCAATTGGCTCACCGAGCGCGGGGCAACCGTGGTGTGCGCAAGCCACCTCGGCCGTCCCAAGGGTCGCCCCGAGCCGAAGTACAGCATGGCTCCGGTGCGCGAGCGTCTGGCCGTGTTGGCTCCGGGTGTCGAACTGATGGAGAACCTTCGGTTCCATCCGGGCGAAGAGGGCAACGATTCAGCGTTTGTCGCCAACCTCATCGACGGCATCGACCTCTATGTCAACGACGCGTTCGGCGCAGCACATCGTGCGCATGCATCCATCGTTGGGCCACCCAAGACATTGCCATCGGCGATGGGCCTGCTGCTGCAGAAAGAAGTCGGCGTTCTGCTGGGCCTTCGCAATCAGCCAAAGCGGCCGTTTGTGGCTGTACTCGGCGGCTCGAAGATCTCCGACAAGCTTGGCGTGGTCGAGGCCTTGCTCAACACCGTCGATGCGCTCGTGATCGGCGGCGCAATGTGCTTCACGTTCTTCTTGGCCCAGGGCAAGACAGTGGGCCTTTCGTTGTCAGAGCCAGATCAGATCGAGACATGCAAGCGCTTGCTCGCGTCGGGCAAGACCATTCATCTTCCCGAAGACATCGTGGGACTCAACGCCGAGGGCGTCTTTAGTACCTACGGCACGCGCCTTCCCGAAGGAGCCAAAGGCTTCGACATTGGGCCGGGCTCGGCGGCAGCGTTCAGCGACATCATCATGGATGCGCGCACCGTGTTCTGGAACGGCCCGATGGGCATGTTCGAAGATGACCGTTTCGCCGCCGGCACGCGCACGGTTGCCCAGGCAATGGCCGATACCAAAGCCTTCACAGTTGTTGGCGGCGGCGACTCGGCTGCGGCCCTCGCGCAGTTCGGACTCGACGACGAAGTCGATCACGTTTCCACCGGCGGTGGTGCGTCGCTCGAACTTCTCGAGCTTGGCGACCTGCCCGGTCTCGCAGCATTACGAGGAGCACCACGTGTCGGCTGAGCGTCGTCCCATCATCAGCGCCAACTGGAAGATGAACAACAATCACTTCAAGGCGATTCAGTACATGCAGACCTTGGTGGCCAACCTGCCAAAGGCAGGCGCCCCTGCTGTCGACGTGGTGATCCACCCCCCGTTTACCGACATTCGCAGCGTGCAAACGCTTATCCAGGCCGACGACATGCCGTTCTTCCTTGGTGCTCAGAACTGCCATTGGGAGGCCAACGGAGCATTCACGGGCGAGGTGTCGCCGGCCTTTCTAGAAAAGCTTGGTGTTGGCTATGTGATCTGCGGTCACAGCGAACGGCGTGAGTTGTTTGGCGAGACCGACGAGATGGTGGCCAAGAAGGTCGAGGCCATCCAGCGTCACAACATGGTCCCCATCATGTGTGTGGGCGAAACCCTCGCGCAGCGCGAAGCGGGCGAGACCGAGTCAACCGTGCTGGCCCAGGTTCGTGCCGGATTGAAGGGTCGACCCAACGACAAGGTCGCGGTGATGGTCATTGCGTACGAACCCATTTGGGCTATCGGCACCGGCCGCACCGCTACCGCCGACGACGCCCAAGTGGTGTGCGCCGCCATTCGTTGGTGTGTTGCCGAGATTGCCGGAGCCGAATCGGCTGCCGCAGTTCGCATTCAATACGGCGGCTCGGTGAAGGCCGCCAACATCGCCGAACTGATGGCTCAGCCTGATGTAGATGGCGCGTTGGTGGGTGGGGCAAGCCTCGACCCCGCCGAGTTCGCGCGCATCGCGCAATTTCGTAACCTCTGAGAAGGTATTTGAGCAGGTATTCGAACGTGTTACCGTTGCGTACCCGCGTTGATCGGGGAGGACAACACGGTGCCGTTGCGTAGCAATTTTATGCGACTCGATCTTCTCCCTCTACCCCAGGAGGACAACAGATGAATGTTTCGAAGCGCAGCAAGGTTGCTGCTGTAGTGGTCGGACTGGCCCTCGTTGCCGGAGCATGTAGCTCCGACAAGAAGGCCGTTGACTCAACAACGCCAGGCACCGGAGCAACGACTGATTCGTCAGCGCCTGCGGTTACCGGTGGCGAAGTGATCTTTGCCCAAGAAGAAGGTGGAGTTGCGTATAACAACTTGACCTCAACGAACAACTCGTTTGCCAACACTGAGGTGTTGAACCTGTTGCAGCCCGGCCCGTTTTATATCGACGACAAGCTCGATCTCGTGCTGTCGAAAGACCTCATGGATTCGGTAGAGCTCACCTCGACCAGCCCGCAGACCATTGTGTACAAGATCAATCCGAAGGCCGTGTGGAGCGATGGCGTTGCCATCGATTGCAAGGATTTCTACCTGCAATACATGTCGCTGAACGGCAAAGTCACCATGCCGAATCCCGACTTCACAGGCCCAGGCGCCACCGATGCCGATGGCAATGAATTGTCCGAGACGCTTCCTGTCTTTGATGCAGCGACGACTACCGGCTTCGATCAGATGAAGTCGGTCACCTGCTCTGACGACAACAAGACCGTCACGGTTGTCTATGACACACCGTTCGCCGACTGGAAGGGCAGCTTCGGCGGCTTCGTGCCAGCGCACATCATTGAGGCGCAGACCGGCGTTGCCGACATCCTTGCAGTTGATGCCACCGTTTTCTCGCCAGAGATCGAAATGATCGGCGAGTTTTGGAACACTGGTTTTGACGGATGGGACCCAGAGATTGCTCTGTCTGGCTCGTGGTACAAGATCGACTCCTACACCGTTGACGAGAGCATTGTCCTCGTAAAGAACGACAAGTACTGGGGAGCCCCAGCCAATCTCGACACCATCACGTTGCAGGTCATTACCGATGCTTCAGCGCAGGCAGCTGCATTGCAGAACGGTGAGATTCAGGCCATGCAGCCTCAGGCTGATCCTGGTATCGCTGCCACCTTGAAAGCTGCTACCGGCATCAACTTTGCTCCAGCTTCGGGTCTTGTGTTCGAGCACTATGACATGAGCGCCAAGAACCCGATCTTCGCCGACAAGGCTGTTCGCTCGGCCTTCGCAGCGTGCATCGATCGTCAAGACATCATCGACAAGCTGGTTGCCCCCGTGAACCCCGATGCCAAGCCGCTGAACTCGGTGATCTTCATGCCGCAGCAGGTTGGCTACGACGATCGCTTCAGCAAATACGCCACGTTCGACGTGGCCGCATCGAAGAAGCTGCTTGAGGGTGCAGGTTGGGCACTGGGTGACGATGGATTCTATGCCAAAGATGGTCAGCAGCTCACCTTCAAGATCAGCCACAAGGGCATTCAGCGCCGCTCTGACACGGTTCAGAACTCAATCGCTTCGTGTAAAGAGGCTGGCTTCAACATTGTCGAAGACAGCGACACAAAGTTCAACTCTGACCGTTTGGGTATTGGCGACTATGACGTCGCGTTGTTTGCCTGGGTCGGCAACCCTCTGCTGTCAAGCGCGACCAGTGTTTACGCAGTGGACGGCGGCGCCAATTACCAGGCATACGTGAACCAGACCATCACCGACACGTATAACGCCGCCAACGGCGAACTCGATGAGGCCAAGCGCCTTGAGTTGATGAAGTCCGTTGACGCCGGAATTCTCGACGATGTCTGGACGATTCCGTTGTTCCAGTTGCCAGAGATGCCAGCATGGTCAGAGAACTTGACCGGCCCAGCATTTAATGGCCCTTCAGGACTCACCTGGAATGCCAATGTTTGGACGTTGAAGTAAGCCGCTAAAGCTCTTCAACGAGGCATGTTGAGATCGGGGCGTCGGAGTAATCCGGCGCCCCCCTCTCTGTTACCGTCACAGTCAAATCCGACCACGTTCTCTGAAAGGCAGATGGGTGCTCTTCTTCGTCATCCGACGGGTTCTCGTCTCCATTCCGCTGCTCTTGCTGGCGTCGATCGTGGCGTTCATCCTTGTGGTGAACACCGGTGACCCCATCGAAGATCTGCGCACCAAGCCCAACGTGCCCAAGGCCACCATTGCGTTGCGTGAGCACCAACTCGGGCTCGATAAGCCAGTCGTCGAGCGCTATGTAACGTGGCTCGGTAAAGCCGTGCACGGCGACTTCGGTAAGACCATCAAGAACAAGCCAGTGTGGGCCGAGGTCAGCCGCTCAATGGGCGTCACTTTGCGACTTGTGCTATTCGCCTCGATCGTGTCGATACTTGTTGGTGTCTTGATCGGGGTGATCTCTGCAGTCAAGCAGTACTCCTGGTTCGATCACGGCGCCACAACGGGCGCATTCTTGCTGTATTCGCTGCCGGTGCTCGCCGTTGGATCATTCCTGAAATATGTGCTGGCAATTCGCTTCAATCGCTGGATTGGCCGAGGCGATAATCCGTTGATTAAGACAATCGGCGAAAGCACCCCAAACTTCTGCACGAAGAGCAAGCCGTACAACTGTGGGTTCATCCCTAGCGTCACCGACTTCTTGAGCCATGCGTTCTTGCCGATGCTCACGTTGGTACTCATTAGCTTCGCTGGGTACGCGCGTTTTTCGCGCGCCGCGATGCTCGAGACATTGAATGCCGATTACGTCAGAACCGCTCGGGCCAAAGGCCTCAGCGAACGGCGCGTGATTGTGAAGCATGCGTTTCGTAACGCGCTCACCACGATCGCCACAATCGTGTCACTCGATTTTGGCGCGCTGATTGGCGGGGCCATCTTGACCGAGACCATTTTTGAGTGGCATGGCATGGGCCGAGTGCTAGTCGAGTCGATCAACAAGATCGATCCCAACCTTTTGCTGTGTTGGTTTTTCGTGACGGCCGTTGCCGTCATTGTGTTCAACCTTGTGGCCGACTTCGCCTACGCCTTCCTTGATCCGAGGATCCGTCTTGACTGATATGCAGCTTCCTCCCGACGACGACGAATCGTCGCCCCCTTCCGGCGCCGCGGCGTCATTGGTGCCAGCCGAGCGCGAGTTCACCGTCGAGCAGCGCAGCCAATGGAAGACCACGGTTCACCGGTTCACCCGTCACCGTCCAGCGATGGTCAGCTCGGTGGTGTTCGTGCTGTTGATGCTTTTCGCTTTTGTTGGGCCGTCGTTTTGGAAGTATCGGTTCGACCAGGTGCTCAAGAAGCCCGCTGGCGCCAACGCCGATTGGATTCGTCCCTCGTGGGAGCATCCGTTTGGTATCAGCAAGGGGTACGACGTGTTCGCCCAGGTGATGCGCGGCACGCAGTACTCAATCCGCATTGCGCTGGTGGTCACGGTTGTCAGCGTTGGTCTGGGCGTATTTGTCGGGGCGATTGCCGGCTACTTCCGCGGTTTCACCGACGCCGTGCTGATGCGCTTTACCGACCTGATGTTGGTGATTCCGTATCTCGCCGCGGTTGCGGCCCTACAGCGCAACGTGAAGGGCTCTACGTGGCTCTGGCTGGCGTTGTTCCTTGCCTTCTTCGGGTGGATGGGTATTGCCCGCGTGATTCGTGGTGAGTTCTTGTCGCTGCGTGAGAAGGAGTTCGTTGAGGCGGCTCGTTCGGTTGGCGCTTCGGCCCCACGCATTATCTTTCGACACATTTTGCCCAACACGTTGGGGCCCATCATCGTGAACGCAACGTTGGCCGTTGGTGGGGCAGTGCTCGCCGAGGCCGCGTTGTCGTTCTTGGGTCTCGGTGTGAAGCCGCCCGACACATCGCTCGGCAAGATCATCGAAGTGGGCAAGAGCAAGGCCACCACGTATCCCAATGAGTTCTGGTGGCCAGTGCTCATGCTGTGCCTGATCTCGCTCACGATCAACTTCATCGGTGACGGTCTGCGCGATGCGTTCGATCCGAAGCAGAACCGAGTGCGCGCATGAGCGGCAGCGAGCCACTTCTGAAGGTCACCGATCTCAGCGTCGAGTTTCCTACCGACGACGGTGTCGTGAAAGCGGTTCGCGGCGTGTCGTTCGAGGTTGGGCGGCACGAGATACTCGGCATCGTTGGCGAGAGTGGGTGCGGCAAATCGGTGACAGCGATGGCCATCATGGGTCTGCTGCCCAGCACGGCGCGGGTCACTGGCTCCATCAAATTTCGTGGAGAAGAGTTGGTGGGTCTCAAGCCTCGCGAGATGCGCGCCTACCGCGGCAACAAGATTGCGATGGTCTTCCAAGACCCAATGACCGCGCTCAACCCCGTATACAAGGTCGGCTCTCAGTTGGCCGAGGCGGTGCGCGTGCACCAGACAGTGAGTCGAAAACAAGCCCGGGCCCGCGCAATCGAGTTGCTTGAGATGGTGCAGATTCCTCAGGCGGCAACCCGTGTCGATTCGTATCCGCATGAGTTCTCCGGTGGCATGCGTCAGCGAGCGATGATCGCAATGGCCATTGCTAACAGTCCCGATGTGCTCATCGCCGACGAGCCAACCACGGCGCTCGATGTAACCGTGCAGGCGCAGATCCTCGAGATGTTGATGGGTCTGCAAGACCAACTCGATCATGCGATTGTGCTCATCACTCACGACCTCGGCGTGGTCGCTGGCATGGTCGATCGCATGCAGGTGATGTACGCCGGCCAAGTTGTCGAGTCGGGAACAGCCGACGATGTGTTCTACTCGCCGCGCATGCCATACAGCATTGGTTTGTTGGGGTCGTTGCCCGCCCACGCTGGCACGCTCGAACGATTGAAGCCCATCACCGGTGCGCCGCCAAGTTTGATCAACCTGCCGGCCGGATGCCCGTTCTCGCCCCGATGCCCAATTGCCGACTCGGTGTGCGAGTCCACCGAAGCACAACTGGTTGCGGTGAACGAGGGCCACCTTTCTCGGTGTCATCACGTGAAGGAACTCAACGAAATGCCCGAACCGTTGCGGCTGTTCGAAGGGGTCGTCAAGTGAGCCTCGTCGACACATCCTCAGCGGCTCCGTTGCTGTCGGTGCGCAATCTCGTCAAGACCTTTCCCGTCCGTGGCGGTGGCATCGTGCGGCGCACGATTGGCCAGGTGCAGGCCGTTTCAAACATCAGCTTCGACATTGCGCTCGGCGAGACACTTGGCCTGGTCGGCGAATCTGGCTGCGGCAAGTCCACCGCAGGCCGCGCCGTGCTGCAGTTGCAACGACCCACTTCGGGTTCTGTGGTCTTCGACGGGCAAGAACTCGTCGGCCTGTCGAACCGCGCCATGCGGCCGTATCGCGCCAACCTCGGAATGGTCTTCCAAGATCCGTTCGCATCGCTGAACCCGCGTATGCAGGTGAACGAAACCATTGCCGAGCCGCTCAAGATTCATGGCTCTACTCCTGGTGAGGCTCGCGAACGCGTCGCCGATCTGTTGCGCGAAGTTGGCCTCAACCCCGAGCACGGCAACCGCTATCCGCACGAGTTCTCCGGGGGTCAGCGTCAGCGCATTGGCATCGCTCGCGCTCTGGCACTCGATCCAAAGTTGATTGTTCTCGACGAGCCTGTGTCGGCACTCGATGTCTCGGTGCAGGCCGGCGTGGTCAACCTGCTCGACGACCTGCAGCAGCGTCTCGGGATTTCGTATCTGTTCGTCGCTCACGATCTGTCGGTGGTGCGCCACATCTCCGATCGCGTGGCGGTGATGTACCTCGGCAAGGTCGTTGAGATCGGCACCCGCGACGAACTGTTCGGCTCGCCTTCGCATCCCTATACCCAAGCGTTGTTGTCGGCGGCGCCCATCCCCGATCCCAAGCAAGAGCGGGCTCGAGTGCGCACGGTGCTGCGAGGCGATGTGCCCTCGGCCATCAATCCGCCCAGTGGATGTCGGTTTCGCACCCGCTGCCCGCTGGCCGAAGAGATCTGCGCATTAGAAGAACCGGCGCTCATCGAGCGTGGCCAAGGCCATCAGGTGGCTTGTCATTTCGCCGAAGTAGTTCAGGTCGCTGCGCCAACAAGCAACCGATAGGACTTCGGCGCGCTAGCATTGCGAACCGTGCGCGACTTCGTCTTGTATGTGACCATTGGTATCAACGTTTTGTCGATGTTTGGCATGATTGCCGGCATCCTCATGCACAGCGGTCGCGGTGGTGGTCTGTCCGACATGTTCGGTGGCGGCGGTGGCGCAGCATTGGGTTCAACCTCTGCTGAGCGCAACCTCACCCGCATCACAACCGTGCTGATGCTGGTCTGGGTCTTCACAGTTGTGGCGCTCGGCTTCTTGTTGGTACGCAGCTAACGCTGCGCTATCGTCAAAGGCTCCAACACGTCGAAGTGGCGGAATAGGTATACGCGCTAGCTTGAGGTGCTAGTGGGAGAAATCCCGTGGGGGTTCAAGTCCCCCCTTCGACACAAAGCATCGGGCGGGTTCCCAGATTTTGGGGACCGGCACCGGTACTTCGCCCGGTTCAGGGCATGCACCACGAGGTGCTCTTGGCACACCGTTCGTGTCCGCTTCGATTCGTCCACTAGGTCGAACAAGCGTCGACGCGAACCCGCCAAAAAATTCTGAAAAAAGTTTTGTATTGGCGCGTGCGCAACAGGGTCGGCTTCGAACTGTAACGATGGTGCCAAAACATCAGCCACCACGAACCACCCATGCCGGCCACCTTCATGCTGCCGGCTCCATCCCGTCTCGTCCCGTGGGGTCAATCCCCGTTGAGGCAGACACGACCACACCAACACGGCCGTCGCCGCTGCGTTCGCTGGTGCGTCCAGTGCGCGCAGCGAGCGGTGAGCTTGTCGTTACTCGCAAACTCGATGGCGGGCGACTGCGATGCGAAGACCTCATCGCACACGCCGGTTGGGATCTCGGCATCGTGCTTGAAGCCGATGTGTCCACCCCTGGTCGGTTGCATCTGCGCCCAGCACAGGGCCAAACAGATAAGCCGATTGCGCACACTCGAACAGCGCATGTGCTTGAGGACAAGCGAATGCTGGTCCCCGGCGGGTTGCGCAACTTTTTGTGCATTAACCGCAACGCCACCGTGTTAGTCGTGTCACGTGGCGACGGGATCATCACCATTGCACCGACATCGCTGGTGCTTCAAGGAATCGCAGCAATCGACACCCTTGGCGAACTGTTCGCTGACGACAAACCCAACATCACACATCTTACGAAAGCAGCGAGCGCATGAGCACTTCCGACAACACCCAAGCATTGCTCACCTTGATGCAAACACTCGGCGTCGACCCAGCCGAGGTGCTTGCATTGATGACGTCAGGCAACGCCGGTGGGGCAACACCGTCAGTGAGCGTCAACGACTTTGTCAACAACTCTGGGCAGACCCCAGTGACCGGCGAGCACGAGCCGTGCACGCGACACAGAACTTTCTTTGACGGCGAATTCTTCAGTCGAGGTAGCCGCCGAATCGTCTATCTCATCAAGCAGTTCAAACAAGCTGAACAGAGCGAGCTCGACACAGATCGCAGTTACACGATCACCCATGTTCTCTGTACCTCTGTACCGCTGAGATAGCGATAGAGACGTAAGCGAGAGAGGCCGGCGCAGAGAGAGTTCCGTCTAATGCCGAATTAGGGATCAGAGCTCGGCCGTTCAATGCGCTGACCCTCCGAGCTAGGAAGGCACTTTCTGGGTCGGGAGAACGGTGATCGCGAAATCACCGAACTGTGACGTGTAGGGAATTCAGTCGCCGTTGGTCTTCACTGCGGTGAGCAAATACACGGCCGCCGGCGTCGCGATCCCAGTGAGGAATATGCATCCGATGGTCGACAAAGTGACCGAGACCTCTCCTTATTGTTAGGTGACGCGAGCCGAACCTGTCAGCGCGTTACAGCCCAGTTGCCGTCACGAAGAAGAACTCATCGCGAACCGAGCGAGCCATCACAGTTCCCCTCGTCGAAATTGCGCAAGTAGGTCGCAAGTTGAACGGCCACACATCAGGGTTCTGGGCGTGTCGAACCTCACGGACATGGCGCAAAAGACCGGCCGATTCACACTGGGGGAACCTTTGCACTCTTATGCCATCGGGGTTTGATGGCATCAACCCCTCTTGGAGAGGTCGTGTGAATCAAGGATGTAGAAGGGTGCGGAACTCGGACCGTTAGGCAAGGACCGAATGACCTATTGACTACTCATGAAGCGAAGCACATGCTCGTAATGTGAGTGCTGTCGGTACTCCCGAGAAGAGGAAACCGCCATGGAACAAGCACCGCGATTCGAACGTCTAAGTCGTGTCCGCCTTCGCTATGCGCAGAGCAACTCGGTTGTGACGCGAGTGGTATCGGTGTTGCTCTGCGCGTTTGTTGCTTTCACTGGTCTGGCGATTTCTCT
>CAMASN010000017.1 GCA_945861025.1 Ferrithrix thermotolerans DSM 19514 | reverse complement strand
GTCGATCAACTCGCCGTGATGAGCAAGACCAAGACCTTGGTACACGCCTCCGTGCAGGTGGTCGACATCGGCGGTCTCGTCGAAGGCGCAAGCAAGGGCGAAGGCCTGGGCAACAAGTTCCTCGCCAACATCCGCGAAGTCGATGCCATCGTGTTCGTGCTTCGCGCATTCGTAGACGGCGATGTCACCGGCCCCGACGACCCACTCGAACATCTGCGCATCGTCGAGATCGAACTGGCCTTGGCCGACCTCGAGACCGTCGAGAAGCGTCTCAACCAAGCCATCCGCGCCTCGAAACTCGACAAGGGTCTCGGCGACGAGATTGCTGCGCTCCAAGCCGCCAACGACGCACTCAGCGAAGGCCGCCCGCTGTACCGGGCCAACCTGAAGGCCGAGTTCCAAGAGCAGCTCGCACCGCACTTCCTGCTCACCAACCGCCCCGTGTTGGTTGTGGTCAACGTGGGCGAGAACGAACTCGACACCATCCCCGCTGTTGAAGCTCGCGTCCGCGCCGAACTCAACGATGCCGGAGCCAATGTCGAAGTCATCGGCATGTGCGTGCAGCTCGAGGCCGAGGCAGCCACCATCGTCGACCCAGTAGAGCGCGCCGAGATGCTCGAAGGCTTCGGCCTCGGCGAAGGAGCGTTGTTCCGCATGGTGCGTAGCGCTTATCACCTGCTCGGTTTGCGTACATTCCTCACCACTGGCGAGAAAGAAACCCGCGCATGGACCTTCCGTGCTGGCTCGAAGGCACCCGAGTGCGCCGGTCGCATTCACACCGATCTGCAGCGTCGCTTCATCCGAGCCGAAGTTATTCAATGGGACGAACTCATTGCACTCGGCTCGTGGAAGCAGGCTCGCGAAATGGGCAAGCTCCGCGTCGAAGGAAAAGAGTACGAATTCGTCGACGGCGACGTGACCGAATTCCTGCACGGCGCGTAATCGCTCTCTCCAATTCCATTCACTGAGGCATCCCGCTTTCGCGGCTCACCTCTTATAAATTTGGTATCCGTGACCGCAACTACCGCCGTGCCCTCAACGCACACTCGCGTGCCGGTGGGAGCGTCGCTCATGGCATGCATCGCGGGTCTTGCGTGGAGCTTCGGAGCAGTCACAGCCAAGAGTTCGCATCACGCCGACGCGTGGCAGTACCTCATCTGGCGCTCCATCGGCGTCATCGTGGTCGTCGAAGTCGTTGGTCTCGCCTTCGGCAAGGGATGGACCTTGCCGAAGGCGTTTACGTCGGGCAAACCCATGCTGCTCGGCTGCGCCTCGCTGTTCTTGGCCTCGGTCGGATTTGTCTATGCACTCAAGACCACCACCGGCGCCAACGCTGCATTTCTCTCGTCGATCGTTCCGTTAATCGCAGTCATTCTGGCCCGCATCTTTTTGGGCGAACGGCTCACTCGGGTCACGATCGCAGCAATTGCGCTCGCACTGGTTGGCCTTGCGGTGATGGTGTTGTCCGACCTCAGCGCCGGCAACATGGCTGGCAACATGGCGGCAATTGGCTCTGCGTTTGGCTTCGCTGTTTACACCGTGTGCGTTCGCTCGGATCCCGAACGCGACTGGTCGCCGGCACTTCCCGGATACGCCTTGCTGATGATTGTGGTCTGCGTCATTGTCACGCTCGGCAACGGCAACACTCTGCTTCCGCCAGCACGCGATACCTCATACGCTTTGCTGCACGGCGCCGTGTTCATCGTGGTTGGCACCGTGCTGTTCAACACCGCATCACGAACTGTGCCCGCAGTAGCAATGACCATCTTCGCCCAGACCGAAACGGTGTTCGTGCCGATGTGGGTCTTCCTCGTTCTTGACGAGCAGCCCAAGGCGGCCACGTTGCTTGGCGGAGCGATCATCCTCACCGCCATCATCGGCAAAGGCGTGCTCGACGCGCGACCAGCAAACGAACACATCGCCGAACCCCGCCCTGGCTCAATCGCCTAACCAGCCACACGCTCCACACGAGGCGAACCGAGGCGCCACTACAATGCCGACCCGTGCAACACCGTCGGTTACTGATCACCTTCGGGCTGCTGTCTGGTTTGTTCTCCGCTGGCTACGGCGTGATGTTCACCATGCTCGACGACTTTCGAGACAACTACGGAATCAGCGCCAGTGCCCTCGGCCTCATTGTTGCCGTCGGCTTCTTCTCATCGTTTTTTGCTCAGGTATTCATCGCCCCCCGAGCCGACCGTGGTCACGCTCGGCAACTTGTGTATCTCGGCATGTTGTTCAACGTTGCTGGGCTCATGGGAATGGCGTTCAGCCACAACGCTGCGCTGTTGATGCTCGCGCGAATCGTGATGGGCATCGGTGCCGGCATGGCCGGTCCGGCTATTCGGCGCATCGTCATCTTGGCCGACCCTGACCATCTCGGCCAGAACATCGGGCGCATTCTTGCCGCCGACGTAGCCGGTTTCGCTGCGGGACCCGCGATCTCTGCAGCACTCACCGGGCCATTCGGCATTGCCGCTCCGTTCTTAGTCCTCGCCATCGCGAGCATCGCCTGCCTACCCGTAATCACGCGTATACGCGTGAACGAAACCAACACCGCCGACCAACCCAAAACCCGCTTCGCCTTCGATCTCCTTCGATCACGCGCGTACGTTGGCTCGATCAGCCTCGGCGCTGCGGTGTTCTTGATGATTGGCACCTTCGACGCATTGTGGGTGCTGGTGCTCAGCGATCTGCACACCAGCGACCTTATTGCCAACCTCGGCATCACCCTGTTTGCGATTCCCCTCGCAGTGCTCGGACCATTCGGTGGTCGTCTCGCCCAACAACTTGGCCCATTCAAAGTTGGCTCCGTCGGTCTACTCATTGGCGCAGCGATGATGTTCTCGTACGGCCACCTACCATCGGGTATTGCGATGTTCTGCGTGGCCATGTTTCACGCGGTGAACGACGGCATCACGGTCTCGGCGTCGGGCGTCGCGGTTGGTCTGGTCGCCCCGGTCGACAGGCAGGCTGGCGCGCAAGGACTGATGGGTGGCATACAGACGCTCGCGGGCGGTGTCGCAGCCATCGTCGCTGGGTCGTTGTATGAAAGCTCTGGCAGAGCAGCGGCGTACACAGCATGCGCCGTAGCAATGGTGGCACTCGTCGCCATTGCACTCGCCTGCGCTGGCCGTGATTGGGGCACCAAGCCCGCACACGAGACCGTCGATCAACATTCGGCCGCAACGGCATCGGGCTGAGCGCAGCCACGCCCGTTCTCGTTCGGCACCAGCGCAGACCACGCCATCGGCCAGACTGCACTCATGGCTGACGCAATTACCCCTTTCACCATCAACACGCCGCAGGCAGTACTCGACGATCTGCGAGTGCGCCTCAACAACACCCGCTGGCCCGACGAGTTGTCCGGCACCAACTGGCGCTATGGCACCGACCTCGCGTATCTCAAAGATCTGTGCGAGTCGTGGAAGACCTTCGATTGGCGTGCAGTCGAGGCTCGGTTCAATAGCTGGCCGAACATCCTCACCACCATCGACGGCCAGCAGGTGCACGCGATCCACGCGCCGTCACCCGAGCCAGATGCCTTTCCGCTCGTCATGACCCACGGCTGGCCCGGCTCGGTCGCCGAGTTTCTCGATGTGATCGAGCCATTGCGCGACCCACGCAACCACGGCGGCGATCCTGCCGACGCGTTCCACATCGTGATGCCATCAATCCCCGGCTACGGCTGGAGCGGCCCCACCACCGAGCCAGGTTGGGATGTACGTCGCGTTGCCGAAGCATGGAAGGTGCTGATGGCCCGCCTCGGCTACTCGCGCTACGGCGCACAAGGCGGCGACTGGGGGTCAATGATCTCATCGCAACTTGGCGTGGTCGACCCTGAGCACATGGCGGGCCTACACATCAACATGGTGCTCGGCATTCCAGGCGATGCGGCGCTCACCGAGATCGAGCAGGCCGACATGGCCGGCACCAGTGCGTTCGTTGCCGAAGGCAGCGCGTATCAACAGATCCAGGGCAAGAACCCGCAGACCTTGGGCTACGGCCTCAGCGACTCACCCGCCGGGCTAGCCGGCTGGATCATCGAGAAGTTCCATCACTGGAGCCATCACCCAGACGGCGACGTCGAGACAGCTGTCACCCGCGACCAGTTGCTCGCCAACCTCACTCTGTATTGGGTGACCGAGACCATCAACTCAAGCACACGGTTGTATTTCGAGTCACAAAAGTCAGGCCGCTTCCCACCGTTCGAGCGCGTCGAGGTGCCAACCGCGTGCGCTGTATTCCCCGGCGAAATCCTGCGCATGCCCGAATCGTGGGCGCGCAATCTGTACAACGTGACCCGATTCAGTCGCTTCGATCGCGGCGGACACTTCGCTGCACTCGAAGAACCCGATCTGCTCATCACCGACATACGCGAGTTCTTCCGCACGGTTCGCTGAACACTCGCGCCATTCGCTCCGCAGCCGTGGCAGGCTATGGGTATGGCGTGGCTGATGAGCGAGGCACGAGTGTTCGCTTCTGTCGAACTTGCCAATGACCGCCACACCCGACTCAAGGGTCTCATCGGGCGCGACACCATCGAGGGAGCCTTCGTGATTCCATCATGTCGATGGGTGCACACCATCGGAATGCGCTTCCCTCTCGACATCGCTTACGTCGGCTCAGACAACGTGGTCATCAAGACCGAATCGCTGCAACGACACCGCGTCGGCATGCCCGTGCCACGTGCACGAATGGTCATCGAGGCCAACGCTGGAGCGTTCGAACGATGGGGTCTACGCGTGGGTGACCCCATCGAGATCCGCACCACCGACCCCAATGAAGTGCGATAGCTCATGGGCACTCTTGTTCTTGTTGCAACGCCTATCGGAAACCTCGGCGACATGTCGCCGCGCGCCATCGAGGCCCTGCAAAACAGCGCACTGATCTGTTGCGAAGACACTCGCCGCACCGGTGGGTTGCTGTCGCATTTCGGCATCTCAGGTGTGCGTATGGCCATTGCTAACGAACACACCGAAACGGCGCGCATCGACGAAGTGCTCAACCTGTTGTCTGCAGGACAAACAGTTGCGTTGGTCACCGATGCAGGTACTCCAGGCATCAGCGATCCGGGCGAACGTCTGGTGCGCGCAGCGATCGATCACCATCATGTGGTGTCGGCGGTGCCCGGCCCTTCGGCCGACGTGATGGCCCTCGTGATCTCGGGGTTGCCCTGCCATCGTTATGTGTTCGATGGCTTCCTTCCGCGGCGCGGGCCCGAACGCCAGCAACGATTACGCGAAGCAACCGGCGAGCGCCGAACTGTGGTGCTCTATGAAGCGCCGCACAGACTGGCGCGCACCATCGACGACCTTCACGCGATCTGCGGCGACGATCGCCGAGTGGTGCTCGCTCGCGAACTCACGAAGATGCACGAAGAGGTGTGGCGCGGCACGTTGGCCGAAGCGGTCACGCATGTAGCGACGCGTGAACCCCAAGGCGAATACGTCATCGTGCTCGATGGCGCCGAGCCACCGGCCCAAGCCGACGACAACGACATCCGCGCTGCGCTCACCGAACAATTGGCTACCAGCGCGAGCACCAAGTCAGCGGTGGCCACAGTGGCCCAGCGCCTCGGCGTGCCGAAGAACCGGGTCTACGACATTGCCCTGTCGATGTCGGCTCAGCCCCGCGGCACCAGCGCAAGCTGACGACTCTGCGCCACCAGTTGGCCAGCGCTGTCCCAGACCTCGCCATCTTCTTGCATGAAACCGTTCTGCACGATCTCGGTGTGAAAGCGGCAACGCAGCGGACCTGGTGCGGGAATGCCACGAATGTGCGCTGTGAGCTCAACCGTAGGAACCCATCCTGTTGGAATGTCGATGTTGAACACCGGCGGCGGCAGCGCATCGACGACAAGCAACAGCGACAGCGTGTCGAACGGACGGCCATCGGCGAAGGCAGCCCATCCCTCATTGAGCGCGACGCCGGGTCGCGGCTCAAAACGAAACGGTGCATGCTCGGGCCGGAAAAACACGTTGATGCGTTCGGCCAAGCCAATGACGGTGCCCTCGCGCTGCGCCACATGTTTGGTGCACTGCTCGATCGGCGGCAGATCGGGCGGCGCCATCGTGTTGTACGAGAACCCGCCGCTTGACGCGGCAATGTCACCAAAGCTGCCGATGAGGCGCAACAATTGGCGGTCGCCACGCTGGATTGAGCCGCTCATCGTGACCAACTGGCGCCCAGACTTGATCGTGTCGGCCGAGACAGTGATGGGGCCCGCAGGGCCTGGCGCCAGATAGTGAGCAGTCACCGAGATGGGGTCTGGCCGACCCGACAGATCGCGCATTGCCTTGCCTGCGAGCGCCAACAGATAACCGCCGTTGGCGTTGCCGTTGATATCCCAACCGGGGTGAATATCTGCGTCGTACTGGCCGACCTCGCGCTGCACCATCGCCGTGGCCTGATCAAACTCGAATTGCATCCGCTCATCTTCGCGGGCGGCATTTCGATTTCCTCAATACGTCAGACGCAAATCACTCACCCATCGCAGCAGGCCGACCCGTAGTCTGTTGCCGTGGCCAACTTCTCGCTGACGACACCGATCTACTACGTGAACGCAAAGCCTCACTTGGGGCATGCGTACACCACCATCATCGGCGACGCGCTAGCGCGTTGGCATCGCCTGATGGGTGACAACGTTCACTTTCTCACCGGCACCGACGAGCACGGCCTCAAAATCCAGCAGGCCGCCGACGACGCTGGGCTCACGCCCATCGAGTTTGCCGACACCATTGCTCCGCAGTTCAAAGAGGCGTGGGTCAAGCTCAACATCAGCAACGACGACTTCATTCGCACCACCGAACCGCGCCACTATGCGGGCGTCGCAAAGTTGCTGCAGGCCTGTTACGACGCCGGCGATATCGAGCTCGATGTGTACAGCGGCAAGTACTGCGTGGCGTGCGAGGAGTACTTCACCGACGAAGAACTCGAAGACGACCTGTGCCCAATCCACAAACGGCCCGTCGAGTACTTCGAAGAGGAGAACTACTTCTTTCGCCTGTCACGATTTCAGGACCGTCTGCTCGAGTGGTACGCATCGCATCCGGGCGCGATGACTCCCGACTTTCGCGCCAACGAGGCGCTGGGCCTGATCCGTTCGGGCCTGCGTGACTTCTCGGTCAGCCGCACCAGCCTCACGTGGGGCATCCCGTTGCCATGGGACAGCAAGCACGTGGCCTATGTGTGGTTCGACGCGCTCACCAACTACATGTCAGCAGTTGGTTACGGCACCGACGACGAGCGCTTCAACGAATGGTGGCCGGTCGACTACCACCTCATCGGCAAAGACATCGTTCGGCATCACTGTGTGTATTGGCCCGCGATGCTGATGTCTGCTGGCATCGAGTTACCCAAGGGTTGGGGCATCGGCGGATGGCTGCTCTCGGGCGGCGAGAAGATGAGCAAGACATCGGGCAACGTGGTGAACCCACTCGATCTGGTCGACGACATCGGTGTCGACGGTTTCCGTTACTACGTGCTCGCCGAGACCTCATTCGGGCAAGACGGCGACTTCACCTACGAGGGCCTGCTCACCCGTTACAACAGCGACCTCGCCAACAACCTTGGCAATCTGCTCAGCCGCGTGGCCACCGTTGTCGACAAAAAGTGTGGCGGCATCGGCCCCTCGCCTGCTGCCGACAGCGTGCTGGCCACTGCCGCCGAGTCCGCATGGCAAGACACCTCCGCTGCGTGGGACAACCTGCAGCCCAGCAAAGCGCTTGAGGCCACATGGTCACTCATTCGCGCCACCAACGCCTACCTCGAAAACAACGAGCCATGGAAATCCGAGCCCGGCGAAGCGGTAGACCGAGTGATGGGCGATGCGCTCGAGGCGCTGCGCATTGTTGCCGTGCTCATCACACCCGCCATTCCTCAAACAGCACAAGTCATTTGGGAGCGCATCGGCATGCCCGGCCAAGTGGGCGACCAACGCATTCCGGTAGCGGCAACATGGGGTCAGTACCCAGGCGGCGCTTCGGTCACCAAGGGCGACCCCCTGTTTCCCCGTCGCCAACTTCCGGCCTAGTTGTCATGTCGCCAGCGCTGCAGTGGACCGACAACCACTGTCACCTTCACGACGAACGCATGCCAGGCGGCGCTGCGGCCGCAGTTGCAGCAGCGCGCGAGGCCGGCGTGGTCACGATGATCACCGTCGGATGCGATGCGGCCACGTCGCAAGCCGCCATCGCTGTGGCCAACGAGTTCGACGACGTATGGGCCACGGTCGGTCTGCACCCGCACGACGCGATCAACGGTGTCGACACCATCGCATCGATGTTCGACCACCCAAAGGTCATCGCCGTCGGCGAATGCGGCCTCGATTACTACTATGACCACTCACCTCGCGACACACAGCGCGAAGCGTTCGCTCAGCAGATACAACTCGCGCATCAGTTAGCGCTTCCGTTGGTCATCCATACCCGCGACGCATGGGCCGAAACCTTCGACATCTTGCTGGTAGAGGGCGTTCCAAAACAGACAATCTTCCACTGTTTTACCGGTGGTCCCGACGAAGCTCGAGCATGCCTCGACCTTGGTGGGTTCCTGAGCTTCTCGGGCATCGTCACGTTCAAAACCGCAGTCGATGTTCAGGCCGCAGCACTGCTGTGCCCGCTCGATCGCATGCTCATCGAGACCGACAGCCCCTATCTCGCGCCCGTGCCACACCGGGGCAAGACCAACCAACCAGCGTTCGTGTCGTACATCGGCCATCACATTGCCGCCATTCGCGACGAGACGGCGGCCAACATCGCTGCCGCCACCACCACAACGGCGCGGCTTGCGTTCCCCCGACTCGCTCCGTAGCCTCAACTGTGCTGTCGTACCGCGTCAGCACTTGTAGGTCTCAGGAGCCGCGCTGAAACTCGACGTAACCGACCGTCGCCGACTCGTTGCCGCCGCCCTGGCGACCATGGCCGTGTTCTTGTTGGTCTGGCTTTTCTCACGCGCCGACCCAGCGGCCAATACTGCTCCCATAGCCGCGACTTCCGGCAACAACACACTCCAAGACACCGGTACGCAAACGGCCGATGACGCCATCGGCCTGTTCGGAGCCAACGGACCAATCTTCATCGACGGTCCGGCCACTCCTCCAAAGCCTGCGGTCATCCAGATCGTTGTGCCTGCCGTGAACCCAGCCGTCACTGTTGAGGGCGGCGCTTCGTATAGCCGCACCATCGGCGTCATCGACGACTCGTGCTCGTCGCCCGCTGCTCCAATGGGCGCCACGATCACCGTGACCAACCGCGACAACGGCCACTCAGTGGTGTGCGTGAACAACTATCCGTACCCGCTGCTGGCGCCCATGGTCATCGTTGTTTCAACCAAGCTATACACCCGACTCGGCGAACTCGTCGACGCCCCGCTCCCCGTTCGACTGACCTGGTAGCCGCGGCCCGATGACCCTGTCCCGCCGCGATATCAGCGACCTGCTTACCCAGCACGGCTTGGCGCCGCGTCGCGAGTTCGGCCAGAACTTTGTGGCCGATCCCAACACTGTGCGCCGAATTGCGCGTTTGGCCAAGCTGAGTCCCACTGATCACGTGGTCGAAATCGGGGCCGGCTTGGGGTCGCTCACCACCGCCCTCGCCGAAACCGGCGCCGCCGTCACCGCCATCGAGATTGATCACGGCATCGTTCCCGTGTTGCGTTCGGTTGTCGCCGACCTCGAGCGCGTCACCGTTATCGAAGGCGACGCACAAGAGTTGCCGTGGCACGAACTACTCGCCGCCTCAACGCAATGGGTACTCGTTGCCAACCTGCCCTACAACGTGGGCACACCGTTGGTGCTCGATCTGCTCGACACCGTGCCCGAGATCGCGCGCATGTTGGTGATGGTGCAGCGCGAAGTTGCTGAGCGCATCGTGGCATCGCCACGCACCTCGGCCTACGGAGCCATCACGGTCAAGGTCGCCTACTGGGCAACGGCCCGAATCGTGGGCTACGTACCGTCCACCGTGTTCGTGCCTCAGCCAAAGGTAGAGAGCGCTCTGGTCGAGATCACCCGGCGGCCCACACCTGCGGTTGCCGACATCGATCCCACAGCGCTGTTCACTCTCGTCAAAGCCGGGTTCGCCCACCGACGCAAAATGCTGCGCGGCACGCTTGGCGGTCTAGTCACTCCCGAACAGTTCGAACAAGCCGGCATCGCCCCCACTGCACGAGCCGAAGAACTCGATGTTCACGCATGGGGTCGCCTCACGGTCATCACAGCGGCTGCCAAAAAGTGATTACCACTGTGATGGCCCACGCCAAACTCACGGTCACGTTGGCCGTCACTGGCGTGCGCACCGACGGATATCACCTCATTGATGCCGAGATGGTCACGCTCGACCTCGCCGACACGTTGTCCATCGATACCGATACCGAGTCCACGTCGCTCACGGCCACCGGTGCCTACAGCGCTGGCATGCCGCTCGATGACAGCAACCTGACCAGCAAGGCCTTGCGCCTGTGTAATCGCCACGCAGCAGTACACCTCGACAAGGTGATCCCTCACGGCGGTGGTCTGGGCGGCGGATCCGCCGATGCCGCCGCAATTCTGCGTTGGGCCGGCTACACCAACCTCATCGCCGCCGCGAACCTTGGTGCCGATATTCCGTTCTGCATGGTGGGTGGCCGCGCCCGGGTGCAAGGCATCGGCGAGATCATCACGCCGCTGCCGTTCGTGGCCCGATCGTTCACGTTGGTCATTCCGCCGCTGAGCTGTTCAACACCTCAGGTGTATCGAGCATGGGACGACCTCGGCGGCCCCACGGGCGATGGCCCCAACGATCTCGAGCCGGCGGCGTTGGTTGTCGAGCCACAACTCGTGCGCTGGCGTGACCGAATTCGCGAAGCGGTGGGCAAGCCCCCAACGCTTGCGGGCAGTGGCGCTACGTGGTTTGTCGATACGCACATCGCCGATCTGGCCGCTGCGCTGCCTGACGCCCATGTGGTGTTCGCCTCAACCGTTGCGTGAACTCAATCGTGGAGCGAGCGCCTCGCTTTGTGGCTCGTCCCGAAAACGCAAAACGACCGCTCACGAAAGTGAACGGTCGAGCGAACGTGGAACACCACGGCCGGTTGCGTAAAAAAAACTATTTACGACGCTGGTGACGAGTACGCCGCAACATCTTCTTGTGCTTCTTTTTACGCATGCGCTTACGGCGCTTCTTGATCAACGAACCCATGGGTTGCGAACGCTACCGCCCCATCTCTCAGTGCCCAACCCCGCGCCCGAACCCGCCAAGTTATGAGCACAGATTTCTTGAGTCTGCAAAAATTTTTCGCATCCGCTCGGTGCCGCCCGATACCGTATGTTGAACCCTTTCCGGGGTCGTTCAATGGTAGGACAACGGGTTTTGATCCCGTTTATAGGGGTTCGAGCCCTCTCCCCGGAGCAATGCATCCTCATGCGGCGGGCTGCGGCATGCGCTAGAACATGGTCATGTCCGTTTCTGCCATCGTGCTCGCCGCCGGCGAAGGCACCCGCATGCGTTCGTCTCGACCCAAGCCGCTGCACCTCATTTGCGGCCGAGGCATGGTGATGCATGTCATCCACGCACTCGAATCTGTCGATGTCGATCGCACCATCGTGGTGGTGGGCCACGGCGCCGAGCGGGTCACCAAGAAGGTTCACGAAGAAGCACCCGAGTGGGCCAACGTGTCGTTCGTCGAGCAGCTCGTGCAACGCGGCACCGGCGACGCAGCAATGGTTGGCATGTCGGCGATACCCGGCCACGACCTCGACGATCTCGACGATCAATCCACTGTGCTCATCCTGCCCGGCGACACACCATTGCTGCGGCCCGAAACCATCCACGACCTCGTCGCCACCCACGTTGCCAATGGCTACGCCGCCACGCTGCTCAGCTCGTTCATGGACGACCCAACCGGATACGGCCGGGTCGTGCGCGCCAAAGCGAAGAGCGGCGAAGGACGCGTAGTGGGCATCATCGAGCAGCGAGACGCCAGCCCCGAACAACTGGCTGTGAACGAAGTGAACACCAGCATCTACGCATTCCGACGCGACCTGCTTGGGCCCGCGTTGCGTCATCTGTCGCCCGACAACTCTCAGGGCGAGTATTACCTCACCGATGTCATCGGCGCTCTGGCCGGCATGGGCCATCGCATTGGTGCGGTGCATGCCCCCGAAGCCGAAACCGCTGGGGTCAACGATCGCTGGCAACTCGCGCTCGCCGAACGCGAACTACGCGCCCGCACCAACCGGCATTGGTTGCTCAACGGTGTCACCATGCTCGACCCCCGCCAGACCTTCATCGACGTCACCGTGCAACTCGCGCGCGATGTCACGTTGTATCCAGGCACTATTTTGCAAGGCCGCACCATCATCGGCAGCGGTTGCGAGCTCGGCCCCGATACCCGACTCATCGATTGCGTCGTGTCAACCGACTGCGTCATCGAGAACACCGTCGGGCGCGATGCCGAAATTGGTGCCGGCGCTCACGTGGGTCCGTACTGCCATCTTCCGGCCGGCAGTTCCGTCGTTGCGGCGCAAACCACCGGCGCGTTCTACACTGCGCCGGTCGAGTGAGTTCGGAAGGTCGGTAGTAAGAACAATGGACAAGGTCACCACCCAGCGGTTATCTGTATACACAAACCGTGCTCATCCGTCGTTAGCCCAAGACATGGAGAAGGTGACCACCAAGCGTCTGTCGCTCTACACCGGGCGCACGCACCCAGCGCTCGCTCAAGAAGTGGCCGCTCACCTCGGTATCCCCTTGGGCGACGCCAATGTTGTCGAGTTCGCCAACGGCGAGATCCGCCCACGTTTTGCCGAGAGCGTGCGCGGCAGCGACGTGTTCATTATGCAGACCCATTTCGGTTGCAACGGGCGCAGCATCAACGACTCGATCATGGAACAACTGATCATGATCGATGCCGCCAACCGGGCGTCAGCAAAGCGCATCACCGCCGTATGTCCGTTCTATGGTTACGCCCGCCAAGACCGCAAGGCCGAAGGCCGTGAGCCAATCACTGCCCGCCTTGTGGCCGACCTGTTCCGTGCCGCTGGCGCCAAGCGAATGGTCTCGATCGATCTCCATAGCGGTCAGATTCAAGGCTTCTTTGATGGCCCAGTCGACCACCTCACCGCACTGCCGGTGCTCGAACGTTATGTACGCGAGCACGCCGAAAACGGCATGGTCATCGTGTCTCCCGATGCCGGCCGGGTGAAGGTTGCCGAGCGTTTCGCCCAGCACCTCAGCGACATGGACGCCGACGTCGCCTTCATCAACAAGCGCCGCCCCAAGGGCACGATGAACGTGGCCGAAGCCAAAGAGGTCATCGGCGAGGTCGCCGGACGCGTGTGCATCATCACCGACGACATGATCGACACGGGTGGCACCGTGGTCTCCGCCGCCGAATTGCTGCTGTCTCGCGGTGCCTCCGAGGTGTGGGCAATGGCCACCCATGGCGTGCTATCGGGCCCAGCCATCGAGCGTTTGCGTAACTCACCGTTCAAGCGCGTGGTGCTCACCAACACCTTGCCGATGCCCTCAATCACCGAGCTTCCGCAGCTCGAAGTGCTCTCAATTGCCCCAATTATTGGCGAAGCGCTGTCGGCCGTGTTCGACGACACCAGCGTCAGCGAGATCTTTGGCGGCGAGAACCAAGCCTGACAGGTGGCATCCACCACGGCTCGCCGGTATCATTTCCAACCGTTCTAGAGAAGAACAGTCTTCCCTCTCATCGCCTCCGGGCAGAGGAACTCACCATGTCGCAGACCACTCTTGTTGCTTCCACCGGTCGTGAAACCGGTTCACCGGCGTCACGCCGCTTGCGCGCCACCGATCAGATCCCTGGCGTTCTGTACGGCCAGGGCATGGCCCCGGTCAGCGTGGCAGTTGCCCGCCGTGACCTTCGCGTCGCGCTCAGCGGCCCAGCCGGCTTCAACACCGTGCTGCAGCTGCAGGTAGACGGCAAGATGTATCCAGCGGTCATCAAAGACGTGCAGCGTCACCCAGTGAAGCGCAACGTCAGCCACATCGACTTCTTGCAGGTCAACATGAGCGAGACCATCACCGTGTCGGTGCCATTACACATCACCGGTGAGGCCAAAGCAGTTCTCGCCGAAGGCGGCTTGGTCGATCCTTCGGTCGACAACATCGAAGTCGAGTGCACCCCTGGCAACATGCCAAACGAGTTCACTGTCGACATCAGCGCAATGGTGCCTGGCGACGTCATTCGTCTCTCGTCGCTCACGATGCCTGCCGGCGTGGTCGCACTTGGCGATCCTGACATGGCAATCGTTACTGCCATCCAAGGCAGCAAGGGCTCCGAAGCAACTCCAGCGGCACCAGCCGCCGAGTAGTACAGAGCTGTGGCTTTGTTCGGTCGCAGTGAGCGAGCCGAACGCCGCGGCACCCCATTCGACTTTCTGATTGTCGGACTGGGCAACCCGGGCAAAGAATACGCACGAACGCGCCACAACGTCGGTGAAGAAGTTGTGGCGCTCTTGGCGAAGCGCTGTTCAGCCACACTGAAGGCCGGCCGCGACAAGGCAATGGTCGCCGAGGTCACCATCGAAGGTAAACGCTGCGTGCTTGCCTTTCCGCTCACGTTCATGAACCTGTCGGGTCAATCGGTGGGTGCGCTCGCGAGGCGTTACGGCATCGACGATCCAACACGGCTCATCGTGGCGCACGACGAACTCGATCTGCCGCCAGCACAGGTGCGCGTAAAGGTTGGCGGAGGCTTGGCCGGCAACAACGGCTTACGCAGCATCACCCAACACCTCAAGACGCAGGACTACCTGCGCGTGCGAATCGGCATCGGCAAGCCTCCATCGAAAGAGCAAGGCGCCAACCATGTGCTGTCACGACTCGGCAAGGCTGAGCGAGAAGCACTCGACGTGTCCATTCAGATTGCCGCCGACGCAGTCGAGGCACTTGTGGGCCGCGGCGCCGATGCGGCGATGCGCGAGTTCAACTCGCGCTAAACACCCGATCGGCCACAACCTGGCCGTGCTTGAGCTCAATGCTGCGCGTCAGGCGCACGTTCGAGAGCAACGCTCGATCGTGAGTCACCAACAACACAGTGCCAGCAAACGACTCGAGTGCGATCTCAAGCTGCTCGATAGCAGCCAGATCGAGATGGTTGGTGGGCTCATCGAGCACCAAACAGTTGGTGCCGCGGGCCATGAGCAACGCCAACACGGCCCGCGTGCGCTCACCGGGCGACAGTGAACCCGTGGGCCGGTTCACCTCGCTGGCCCCAATACCGAACTTGGCCAACAGCGTGCGCGCCTCAGGCACCTTCATCTCGGTGGCGTGCATAAACGCCTCAAGCAACGTCTCGGTATCGGACAGCTGCAGGCGACCCTGCTCGAGTTCGCCCACCACAACGCTGGGCCCGAGATAGGCCTCGCCCGACGTTGGGGCGAGACGGCCTAACAAGATCTGCAGCAGCGTGGTTTTGCCGCTGCCGTTCGAGCCCACAAGAGCAATTCGTTCGCCAGCACCAATGGCCAGATCAATTGGGCCCAACGAGAAGTCACCGCGTTGCAGCGCAACCGACCTCAGCCTGGCCACCACTGCCCCGCTACGCGGCGCCTCGCCGAACACGAGCCGCAATTGCCACGCCTCGCGAGGTTCTTCGATGACCTCGAGCCGCTCCATTGCGCGCTCGGTGCGTGCCGCCTTGCCAGCGAGTTGCTCGGTCTGATTGATCTTGAAGTTCTTTGAATGCTTGTCGCCGTCTGAGGGCTGCTTCTTGGCCTTGCTGACTCCCTGAGTGGCCCACTCGCGTTCGCGTTGGGCTCTGCCCAGCAACGTGGATTTTTTGTCGGCGTACTCGTCGTAGCGCTCGCGCGCATGTTGCGCCGCCACCTCACGCTCGGCAAGGAATGCATCCCAACCGCCGGCATACAGCGAGAGTCGATGGGTGAACTGATCAAGTTCGCCAACGTGGGTGACGGTGCGCCGCAAGAACTCGCGATCGTGGCTCACCACAACCACGCCAACCGGACGAGACGTGAGCCACGACTCGAGCCGGGCCAAGCCATCGAGGTCGAGGTCGTTGGTGGGCTCATCAAGCAAGAACACATCGAAGCGCGCCAACAGCAGCGATGCCAGACTCGCACGCGCCGCTTCGCCGCCCGACAACGACTGCATGGTCTGAGCGAGCAATCGATCGGCCAAACCAAGCTCGGCCCACACCTCGCCAACGCGAGCGTCGAAGTCGGCCGCACCAATGGCAAGCCAATGTTCGAGCGCATCGCTGTATCGATCGTCGGCTCCGGGGGCTGCCGTGGCAAGTTCGTTTGTGGCGGTATCGAGCTCAAGGTTCGCCGCAGCGACACCGGTGCGGCGCTCAAGAAAGGCAGCCACGGTCTCATCGGCGCGGCGCTCGGGTTCTTGGGGCAGATACCCCACCATCGAGTTTGGCGGCGTGGTAGCGACCGATCCAGAATCTGGCGCGAGTTGGCCGCTGAGCACCTTGAGCAACGTCGATTTGCCGACGCCGTTGGGGCCCACGAGCCCCACTCGCCATCCGGGCGACACAGTGAGGTCGACCTGATCGAGCACGGTGGACAGACCCATCGACAAGACGAGTGATCGAGCGTGAAGCGTGGCGTACACAGACATGGCAACGGCTACCTGACAAAGAGACGTCCGACGGACGCCGCCCGACGGTATCTGATCTCGGCACCCGAACGGCGCTCCCCCGAACGAGTCACAGCGGTTGGCGGTACCCTCATCGGGTCCATGAATCTCGCGACATTGCCTCCATTTCTTCGCGATGAGCCAGCCCTCACGCAGGCGCTTGGCAAGCCAAACGCGATCATCGCGGTGCCCGAGGCAGCGCGACCCATTGCCATTGCCGCGCTGTCGCACCTCAGTGCCCGACGACCGTTGGTGGTGGCGTGTCCAACGGGTACCGCAGCGGGTCAGTTGTTCGACGACCTGCAGCAGTTCATGCCCGACGGCGAGGTCATGCTGTTTCCCGCATGGGAGACCCTGCCGTTCGAGCGAGTAAGCCCAAGTGTCGAGACGATGGGGCGTCGCCTCGAGGTGCTGTGGCGCTTGCGCGATCCCGAGCGATGCCCAGCCATCGTCGTGGCCAGTGTGCGTTCGCTCTTGCAACGACTCGGTCCCGGCGCAGTAGACGTAGATCCGGTTCGGGTGCATCCGGGTGCGGTCATCGACCCTGAAGAGTTACTCCAGACGCTGATCTCAGGCGGCTACCGCCGCGAGGAAATCGTTGAGCACCGCGGTGAGGTCGCTCGACGAGGCGCCATCATCGACGTGTTCCCATCTACCGCCGATGTGCCAATTCGTATCGATCTTTGGGGCGACGAAGTAGATCGACTCACCACCATCAGTGTCAATGATCAGCGCAGCACCGGCGACCTTGCCGAGGCAATTATTTTCCCAGCGCGCGAACTGCTGCCTAGCGAGGCAGTACGCGCCCGCGCCACCACGCTCATCGGTACCGAGCCGTGGGGCCGCGAGCAATGGGAACGCCTAGCCGAAGGCACCCACTTCGATGGCATGGAGAGTTGGTTGCCGTGGCTCACCGAAAGCGATCAACTGCTCACCGATGTACTGCCTGCCACTGGCAAAGTGGTGATCATTGAGCCACGGCGCATGCGCGACCGTGCCCAAGATCTGCTCGCCGAAGAAGACGATCTCGCCCGCGCTCTGGCCAGCACGTGGGGACGCGATCCCGATGTCGCGTTCCCTCGCCTGCACGCCGAACCCGATCATCTGTTGGGCTCGTCGGTCAGCGCTTGGATGCTCACCGTCTCGCCCGAGAATCCCGATTCACCGATGGTCAACGCCAGCGGTTGGGGGCCGGTTGTCGGCGACGGCGAAGGTCTCACCAACCGCCTCAGCGAACTGCTCGCCGACAAATGGCGCGTGGTAGTGGCGGCCGATGGCGAGGGCTCAGCCAAGCGTCTCGCTCAGCTGCTACTCGACCGCGGTCTCGACCTCAAGATCGCCGAACCAAACGCCGATCTCAGTCGTCCCGGCGGCAGCGTGGTCACCGCTGCTCTGCATCGCGGTTTTGTCATTCCGTCGGCCAAGGTGGCGGTGATCGCCGAGGGCGATCTCACCGGTCGCCGCCGCACGCATCGCCAACCCCGCCCGCGCAAGCGCGAGAGCGGTGGCTTCTTCGAAGACCTCAAGCCCGGCAACTACGTGGTGCACTACCAACACGGTGTCGGTCACTACGAAGGCATGGTCAAGCGCACCATCGGTGGCGTCGAGCGCGACTATCTGTTGCTCGCCTACAAAGGCGGCGACAAGCTATACATCCCCAGCGATCAGATCGACAGCATCCGCCAATACGTGGGCGGCGAGGCACCCGTGTTGCATCGCCTGGGCGGCGCCGATTTTGCGAAGGCCAAGTCACGCGTCAAATCAGCCGTGCGCGAGATTGCGCAAGAGTTGGTGGTGCTGTATCAGCGCCGGGTCAACGCCGAGGGTTACGCATTCGGCGGCGACACGCCATGGCAGCACGACATGGAAGAAGCCTTTCCGTTCGTCGAGACGCCCGACCAACGCCAAGCCATCGAAGACACCAAAGCCGACATGGAGCGGGCCTTCCCGATGGACCGTCTGGTGTGTGGCGACGTGGGATTCGGCAAGACCGAAGTTGCCGTTCGCGCTGCGTTCAAGGCAATCCAAGATGGCAAGCAAGTGGCCGTGATGGCGCCCACCACACTGCTCGCCACACAGCACGGCAACACATTCGCCGATCGCTTTGCTGGCTACCCGATTCGCGTCGAGGTGCTCAGCCGCTTCCTCACCAATGCACAAGCCAAAAAGGTCATCGATGGCCTTGCCACCGGCGAGATCGACTGCGTCATCGGCACTCATCGTCTGCTTCAAGAATCAGTGCGCTTCAAAGACCTCGGCCTCTTGGTCGTCGACGAAGAGCAGCGTTTCGGCGTGCAACACAAAGAGATGATGAAGAAGCTCAAGGTGAACGTAGATGTACTCACGCTCACCGCCACGCCCATTCCGCGCACCCTCGAAATGAGCTTGGTTGGCATCCGCGATCTGTCGCTGCTGCAGACTCCCCCAGCCGACCGCCAACCGATTCTCACCTTTGTGGGCGAATACGACGAGCGAGTGGCTATCGAGTCGCTTCGCCGCGAACTGCTACGCGAGGGCCAGGTCTTCTGGGTGCACAACCGAGTTCAATCCATCGAGGCCTGCGCTCAGCGACTTCGCGAACTCGTACCCGAGGCACGCATCGCCGTTGCTCACGGCCAGATGGACGAAGGCACCCTCGAACAAGTGGTGCTCGATTTTTGGGAGGGTCGCTTCGATGTGCTGGTGTGCACCACCATCATCGAGAGCGGCATCGACATGCCCACGGTGAACACATTGGTTGTCGAGCGCGCCGATCTACTCGGCCTCGGCCAGATGCACCAGTTGCGCGGCCGCGTTGGTCGCAGCGGGTCGCGTGCCTACGCCTATTTGTTCTACCCCCGCGACAAGACCCTCACCGAAGAGGCCTACGAACGACTCAAGACCATCGGCGAGGCCACCGACCTTGGTAGCGGATTCAAGATCGCGATGCGCGACCTCGAAATTCGCGGCGCAGGCAACCTGCTCGGCCAAGCGCAAAGTGGTCACATCGCTGCGGTTGGCTACGACCTGTATTGCCAGATGGTCACCGAGGCCGTCAGCGAAATGAAGGGCGAGGAAAAGCGCGAGCCTTCCGAAGTGAAGCTCGACGTGCCCACCAACGCGCATCTCCCCGCCACATACGTGCCCAAAGAAGCGCTGCGCCTCGAGGCCTATCGCCGTCTCGCTGCCGTCACTACCGATGCCGACGTCGAGGACATCCGCGCCGAATGGATCGATCGCTATGGTCCGCTGCCCGAACCCGCCGAGGCGCTGCTGATGATTAGCAGCCTGCGCGCCGATTGCCACCGCATTGGGCTACGCGACATCACCATCACCTCGAACCAGGCGCGCCTCGCACCCATCCAACTCAAGACCAGCGAAGAGATGCGCCTGAAGCGGTTGTCGCGAAATGCGCTCATCAAAGACGACCTCAAACAGATTGTGGTGCCCATCAAACCTGGCGTCGATCCCGCCACGTTCTTGGTTGGCTTCCTGCGCGAGCTGATTCCTCCGGTGGTTCAGACGCTAGGGTCAGCGTCGTGATTCGTCGCCTCTCCATCGCTCTGGCTGCAGTTGCCTTCGCAGGCATCGCCACCTCGGGTTGCAGCTCCGTCTCTACCCAACGCAATGCCGTTTCGGTCGTCGATGCCACCGGCAGACACGAGCTCTCGGTGCAGCAATTCGAGACCCTGCTCACCGGCCAAGCCGCCAACGCCGAAGCCTTCGGCTTTCCCACTGTGGGCCCCGAAGGCGTGCCAGGGGGCGCTGCCCGCAAGATTCTGTTGCAGTGGATCACCACCACCCTCATGAAGACCGCTCTCGACAGCAAGGGCGTGTCCGTTTCTGACGCCGACCGCAAGGCCATCGAGACAACCTTCAGCACTGGCCCAAGCAGCGAAATCTGGAAGAAGCTCACTCCCGAACTGCAGTCGTTCGTGCTCGATTCCCAGACCCTGCCACCGGCGATTCAAGCCACCTTTGGTGATGGCGCCAACACCGCGCTCGGTCAAACTGCGGCATCGGCCCGCATCAGCGTCGATAGCCGCTACGGCATGTGGGACCCGACCTCCGGCCAAGTCGTTCAATCGCGCTAATGACCTCCCCTGGGCGGGTCATCGTTGTGGGTCTCGGCCCGGGTGGCCCCGAGTTCGTCACCGACCAGACCCGGCTCGCGATCACTCAGGCGCAGCACCGATACCTGCGCACGTCTGTTCATCCGTCGGCCACGTTGGTGCCCGACGCAATCTCATTTGATCACCTGTACGAAACCGTCGACACGTTCGAGTCGGTCTACAAGCAGATCACCGACGCTGTTATCTCAGGCGCCATCGAGCATGGCGAAGTGCTGTACGCAGTTCCAGGGTCACCCTTAGTTCTTGAGCGCAGCGTTCGTCACCTTCGCGCCGACCCCCGCGTGCAGTGCGTGTTGTTGCCCGCGATGTCATTTCTCGATCTGGCCTACAACGCGCTGGGCATCGATCCGGTCGAGACGGCTGTGCGGCTCATCGATGGCCACGAGTTTGCTACTGCCGCTGCGGGCGACAATGGCCCACTGCTCATCGCGCATTGTCACGCAAACTGGGTACTCAGCGACATCAAGCTTGCGGTAGACGACACCAGCGATGCCGACAACGACGACGTGGCAGTTGTCGTTCTGCAACGTCTGGGTACACCTGACGAGCTGATCACGCACACCACGTGGTCGCAGATGGATCACGTCATCGAGGCCGACCACCTCACCAGCATTTACGTTCAGCATCTCAATGTCGCTGTTGCCGAGCACTACGCGCGGTTTCACGCCTTGGCCCGCACATTGCGCGAGCAATGCCCATGGGATATCGAGCAGACCCACACCTCGCTCATCCCGCACTTGCTCGAAGAGACCTACGAAGTTGTCGACGCACTGCAAGCGCTCGACCCCGACGATCCCGCTACCGACGAAGACCTCATCGAAGAACTCGGCGACCTGCTCTACCAGATTGAGTTTCACGCCACCATCGCCGAGCAGCAGGGCCGCTTCACCATTGCCGACATCACCCAGGGAATCCACGACAAGCTCGTGCGTCGCCACCCCCACGTCTTTGCAAACGTCAACGCCGATTCCACCGCAGAAGTGCTGAGCAACTGGGAAGCCATCAAGCGTGCCGAGAAGGGCCGCACCAGTATCTTCGATGGCATTCCCAATTCGCTGCCATCGCTGTCGTACGCCTACAAAGCCCAGCGCAAAGCGGCCAGCCTCGGGTTTGATTGGCCAGATGTGCACGGCGCTCTCCCCAAGATTGCCGAAGAGACCAACGAGTTAATGCAGGCTCACGCCGCCGGCGACAAAGAGGCCGCCGCAGACGAACTTGGTGACTTGCTGTTCTCGGTGGTCAATGTCGCTCGGCATCTCAAGATCGATCCTGAGGTCGCGTTGCGAGCAGCCGTGGCCAAGTTCCGGCACCGCTTCGAAGGCGTCGAGCAGTTGGCAGCTCAGCGATCAATCGATCTATCGAGCGCCGATCTTGAGACGCTTGATCAGTTGTGGGACGAAGTCAAAGAGCGCGACATCACAAAGTGAATCGGCGGCACCACGGCTCCTGAGTCCGTGCGGCAACGCCGATCGAGTCGCTCCATCGCCAGCCAGCCCAACACGCTGCTCAGCACCGCGAAGCCGGCGAGCACCCCACCGATAGTGAGTAACTCAGCATCGACGCGAGCCACGCGACTCACGTAGGCCATTGTTGCGCACAAGCCAAACTCGGCGATCAGCCACATCAAGAAGATTCGGCCCGAGCCTCCGAGGGCAACACTGGCACGACCAAGCAACAGTTGTCCGACCACAAAACCGATGCACACAACTCCAACGGCACACACCATCATCGCCGCCGCAAACGCGTTTTGATCTCGTGACACGAACGCGAACAGCACCGTGCCCCCAACGAACGACGCTGCGGTGACACGTGGCGACGGTGCCAGCAGCGTTCGTCGGCGTGCGTTCGTGGCCGCAGCTATCGCCCACATCACATACATCGCATGAGTGGCGATGCCGAGAACAACGATGCGGTCGAACATCTGCGTGGCCGACAACAGCAAACTTTGCGCCGCCACGGTGCCGTCGCGCGTGTCGGCAAGGATCGCTCGGCGGCGCAAGTCGAATGTCGCCGCCACCGCCGCTGTGTTGAACACAAACAAGCCGCACCACACCACCACACGAAGTGCATGCGTGGGCAGGGGCGCCTTCGTCACGAAGTCAGCTGCGCGGGTCACCTCAACGGAACCGATCGGCGTTCTCGATGCGCTCCGAGGTGCACTCGCGTCGGCCCACTTGTGGTTGGTCAGCACCGCGATTTGATGTGCTGCGGCATAGAACGTTGCCGCCGAAGCAAACAACAGCAAGCCGGCAACGAAACACAGATAAGCCTTCAAGCGCATAGCCATCTGGGGATCTGAAGTGGGCAGCCCACTCGATGTTCCGGCGAGCGCCCCCCACATCAACAATGCGCCGAGAAGCGCCAACGCGTACCAGACCCGTGCCAAGTACGCGCTGCCACCGAGATCTTTGGCAGTGCCGCCAATGGTCCCATGCGGTATGTACATGAACAGCAACGACGTAACGATGGTGATAATCCATCCTGACTTCAGCGTGCTGTCGAGCCATTGATGCGCCCCATACGCCGCCAAGGGAACGAACAGCCAACCACCAACTGCCGCAGGCACAGAGCGCAAGCTGTGGAACACCCGACGAGCATTCGCTACGGCAACAGCGCTCCAGATTGCGAGTGCAGCCATCGCCACCACCAGCGCCACTTGGCCGTAGATAAGGCGATCAATCACTTGTCCACGGAACACCCCTGGGATTGGTGGATCGCCCCGCTCGTAGAGGTCGAAGTTGTGTTTGAACAGGAAGCCGAACACCACCGCAAGAATGCCGAGCAACACGAGCGCCGCAAAAGCGAGCCACCTCTGTGCCAGCTCTGGCATCGGTGCACGGGCGGCGAAGCCACGGCCGGACCGAACTCCATCCCCGTCATCCACCGTTTCCGCCATGGTCGTCATACAACTCGTATCGACACATTCCGGTACACCTTGAGCAACGTATGGATGAAACAGAGTCCTTTCGAAACTGGGCGGCGGCCGCACGCCTACTAACGTGGCCGCATGTCTGAGATCGTCAGTGTCGTTGGTCGCGAGATTCTTGATTCACGGGGGAATCCCACTGTCGAAGTCGAGGTCACGCTCGGGTCCGGCGCCAGCGCTCGAGCCGCAGTTCCATCCGGCGCGTCCACCGGCGAGCATGAGGCCGTCGAACTCCGCGACGGAGGAGCGCGCTATCTCGGCAAAGGCGTGACCAAGGCTGTTGCGTTCGTCAACAGCGAGATCGCTCAGGGCCTCAATCGCGTCGACGCACTGGACCAACGACTGGTCGATATGTCGCTCATCGATCTCGACGGCACCGACAACAAGGCGCGCCTCGGCGCAAATGCAATTCTGGGTGTGAGCCTCGCTGTCTCGAAGGCAGCAGCAGCCGAAGTGAAGCTGCCCCTATATCGCTACGTCGGCGGACCAAATGCGCATGTTCTGCCCGTGCCGATGATGAACGTCATCAACGGTGGCGTACACGCCGACAACAACATCGACCTTCAAGAGTTCATGGTGATGCCCGTTGGCGCACCCAGCTTTCGCGAGGCCCTGCGTTGGGGCACCGAGACATACCACTGTCTCAAAGCGGTGCTGCACGAACGCGCACTGTCTACCGCAGTCGGCGACGAAGGTGGCTTTGCTCCAAACCTCGCCAGCAACGAAGACGCCATCAAGGCACTTGTCGAAGCGATCGAACGTGCCGGATATCGGCCCGGTGAAGACATTGCCATCGCCCTCGACCCAGCGATGAGCGAGCTCTATCGCGACGGTCGCTACAACCTTGTCGGCGAAGGCAAGGTGCTCAGCGCCGACGAACTCGTGGCCTACTGGATGCGCCTCGTTTCGCTCTACCCCATTGTCTCCATCGAAGACGGCATGGCCGAAGACGACTGGGACGGATGGGCCTCGCTCACCGCAGCGCTTGGCACGCGTATCCAGTTGGTGGGCGACGACGTGTTCGTTACCAACGCCGAACGCCTGCAAATGGGCATCGACCGCAACGTTGGCAACAGCGTTCTGGTCAAGGTCAACCAGATCGGCACACTCACCGAGACGCTGCAAACAGTAGAGCTCGCCACACGCCATTCGTACACCAGCGTGATGAGCCATCGCAGCGGCGAGACCGAAGACACCACAATTGCCGACCTTGCTGTGGCCACCAACTGCGGCCAGATCAAGACCGGCGCGCCAGCCCGCAGCGACCGCGTTGCGAAGTACAACCAACTCCTCCGCATCGAAGATCAGCTCGGCGAAGCCGCTGCCTTCCGTGGTCGCGCGGCGTTGGCACCGCGATCCTGATTCATTCGTGCAGCACTCGCGCGCTGCGTCAGGTGCCGCAGTTTTCACCGACGAAGCTGCGAAACTAACGGCCGTGACCAACGCCCATCGCACGAGCACAATTCCGCGCCCGCGTTTGCACGCCAAGGTCGAGCGACCACGTCTTCAAAAGACCACGGTGCCGATCGAGACCCACAAGACTCACCGAGTCACCGACATCACCAGTGCTACATCGGCTGTCGAAATCATTCCGCAGCGCAGCGGCCGGCTGTTGCTCGCCGGGTTCACGTCGCTCATCGTGCTGGCTATTGGCGCCGCATTGTTTGTGTTGCCGATCAGATCATGGCTCCACCAACGCGAGCAATTGGCGAAGGGCACCGGCCAGGTTGCCACGCTCACTCAGGCCAACGATCAACTGCAAACCGAGGTCGATCGCTTGCAGACCGACGACGGCATCAAGCAGGCGGCCCGCGAAGTCATCGACTTCGTCGAGAAGGGCGAGCAGCGCATCACCGTGATGCCCGTCGGCGCAGCACCCACCGCGTTGCCCACCGGTTGGCCATACGACCTCGTGACTCAAATCATTGCGATTCGCCAAGCCGAAGCCGATGCTGCGGCGGCCGTCGTCACCCCATAGCCACAAGACGCCCACAACATTCGCGGTGGACTGCGGCGCAGGCCGCGATGGTGACTATTGTCAGGGTTTCGACATCAGTGTTCTCAGGGGGTCTCGCATGGGCGGAAGCATTCTCGGCAATCGTGTTCTTCGTAAAGAAGACCCGAAGTTTTTGACCGTTGGCGGCATGTATGTCGACGATCTTCAGCACGAACCACTGCTCGTCGGTGCCGCACACGTCACCTACGTGCGCAGCCAGTTTGCGCACGGCACCATTGTCTCCATCGACACCAGCGAGGCCGAGGCCATGCCGGGCGTCATCGCCGTGTACACAGCCGCCAGCCTCGCACTTGAGCCCGTGGGCGCGCCGTTCAATCCAACCGTGGCACACACGCTGCTGGCCAGCGACAAGGTGCGCTACGTCGGCGAACCTGTTGCCGTCATCATCACCGAAGACCGCGCTCAGGGCGAAGACGCAGCCAACGCCGTCATCATCGACATCGACCCACTCGAGGCGCTCGTCGATGTCGAAGCCGCAATGGCATCGGCCACGCACATCTACCCAAGCGCCGGCAGCAACGTGGTGTTCGACACCACCATGCTCGGCATGCCCGATAACACCGGCGACGCCTACTTCGAAGGCTGCGAAGTCTTGGTCAAGGGTCGCTTCGTCAACCAGCGCGTCGCGCCTTGCCCCATGGAAGTTCGCGGCTCGTCGGTGGCATGGGTTGATGGCCGGTTGTACCAGTGGATCAGCACCCAGCATGCTCAAGGCGTGAAGGGTCAACTGGTCACGGCCAACGGTGTCACCGATGCTGATGTTCGCGTGCTTACACCCGACGTGGGCGGCGGCTTCGGCGCCAAGATCGGCGCCTATCCCGAAGAACTTCTGCTTGGCCGCCTCTCGAAGCTCGTTGGCCGTCCGCTGTGCTGGCGCGAGACCCGCAGCGAGAGCATGGTCGCCCTCGGCCACGGCCGCGCCCAATTGCAGTACGTCACCATCGGCGGTTCGCGCGATGGCAAGGTTTCGCACTACCAGTTGCTTGTCCTTCAAGACTGCGGCGGCTTCGCCGACATGGCAACCGTGCTGGCGCCGTTCATGACCCGACCAATGGCCAGTGGCGTGTATGCCATCCCCAACATCGAGGTGCGCACCATCAGCGTGGTCACCAACACCACTCCGGTTGTTGCCTATCGCGGTGCAGGCCGCCCAGAGGCAACTGCAGCGATTGAGCGGGCGATGGATATTTTTGCCGCCGAGATCGGCATGGACGCCGCCGAGGTTCGCCGCGTCAACCTCATCCCCAAGTTTCTCGAGCCCTACACCACCTCAATTGGCCAGACATACGATGTCGGCGACTACGAAGTGGCACTCGATAAGGCCCTCGCCGCAGCCGACTACCCGGCTCTTCGCGCCGAGCAGGCCGCTCGTCGTGCCGGCGGCGGTGTGAAGCAACTCGGCATCGGTGTCAGCGTGTACGTCGAGATCACCGGTGGTGTGCCGCCGATGGGCGACGACGCCAAGATCGAAGTGCTCGACGACGGTCGCGCCATCGTGTTCACTGGCACCTCGCCTCATGGACAGGGCCACGCCACTGCCTTTGCAATGATCACTGCCGAGCAGACCGGCATCCCAATGGATCGCATCGAACTGGTGTGGGGCGATACCGACCTCGTCCCCACGGGCGGCGGAACCATGGGTTCACGTTCGCTGCAGCAGGGTGGCGCAGCCGTCAACAAGGCCGCCATCGAGCTCGTCGAGCAGGCCACCAAGCTTGCTGCGCGCTTGCTCGAAGCCGACGAAGCCGATGTAGTGCTCGACAAAGAGACCGGATCATTCAACGTCATCGGCACGCCCGCTGTCTCGAAGACTTGGGCCGATCTTGCAGTTGCCATGAAGGCCGAAGGTGGCCTCAAGCAGAGCACCACATTCTCTGCCGCGAGCGCCACATATCCATTCGGCGCTCACGTTGCCGTCGTCGAAGTCGACACCGAGACAGGTCAGGTTCGCCTCATCCGCCACGTTGCTTGCGACGATGCCGGACGCGTGCTCAACCCACTGCTGCTCGACGGTCAGATTCATGGCGGCATCGCCCAAGGCGCGGCGCAAGCCTTGCTCGAAGAAGTGCGCTACGACGACGACGGTAACCCCGTCACCTCGAACCTCGCCGACTACGCGATGATCTCGGCGGCCGAGCTTCCAAGCTACGAAGTGATCCACATGGAGACACCAACACCGGTGAACCCATTGGGCGCGAAGGGCATCGGCGAGAGCGGCACCATTGGTTCCACGCCAGCGGTGCAGTCAGCAGTTGTCGATGCTCTGAGTCACCTCGGTGTTCGTCACATCGACATGCCGGCAACGGCCGAGCGGGTGTGGCGAGCAATCGCCAGCGCATAAGCCTCTCGTAGCGTCGCTCTCACGAGTCGGCGAGTTCGACGAAATCTTGAGGTTTGGGGAACCCCTGGGTCACTTGGTTCGTCTGAACTTCACCAACACCTCAGGAGGACGCAATGAGCGAACCAACAGCATCCAATGAACCGACTCTCGAGCCAGGTTCCATCGCGGCCAGCGATCTATCACCCGTCGAGCGCACTTCTCTTCGCTCGCCCGCATCTCGTATCGCCGCACTCGCGGCATGCACTGCGCTCGTGGCAGGCCTTGGCGGCTTCCTCATCGGACGAACCTCGGGTTCGTCTGACCAGAGCACGCTGAAGGCTGGAGCCAGCGTCGCTGAGTCAAGCGACAGCGTCGCCAACACAAACGGAGCCAACACTCCAGGCGCCCCAGTCAGTAACGACTCAATGGGCGACTCGAAGATCGGATCATCGTCAGCACGCCTAGACGGCGGAGGGATGTTCTCACTCAACGCATACGAAGAGCCCAAGCAAGAACTCATTGCCGAGCGAACCACAACGAGTGGCATCACGATGCGCGCTCACCTGCAGGACTACGGCGCCGGAGCGAACCCCTACGTCGGCCAATTCGGCTCATGGATGCCTGCAGGCTGGTGCTTCCCTACGGGCAATCTACGCATCTCCATCGTTACTGCAACCGCTGTGAACATCAGCGGCGCAGCATGGTTCAGTGAGCCCAAGGGCGGGTCGGCCATCTCGACGTTCGCAGCTGGCTACGCCGAAGGATCGCCGGTGTACGGCGCCGCCGTTCAGGTAAGCGCCGGCATCACGTCGGTTACCTTCACAACGGCCAGCGGACTTACCGATACGGCACCAGTCGTTCGTGGTGTTGCGCTGCTCGCCGTGAGCGGCCCCATCGAACAAGCTTTCACGACCACGCTCACGTCGGCTGACGGCACAACCTCATCGCAGTCCAACGCCGACCTATCGCTTCCATACGACGGATCCGACTACGCAGCAGCTTGCGAGCCACCGCCGCCAGCCCTTCCAGATGCAGGTGCTCAGCCAGCCGACGTCGTTGCGGCCGAGGCCGCCGTTCGTGAGTCGTGGAACGTCGCACGCGACTTCAACAACACAGACTCGGCAGCACGACTCGCACGTATCGATGACACCACCGGAATCGCCGATGCCTGGAAGGCACTGAGCACCGGAGAATTCGCCGACGCCGCGAAGACTTCATCCACCACCATTCAGGACTTCGTGTTCAGTAGCCCCACCGAAGCGTGGTTCCGTTACGACGTCACCACCGCGATGGGCAACTTCACCAATCGTTACGGCAAGGCATTGCTCGGCAACGACGGTGTCTGGCGCATCACCCGACAGACCGTGTGCCAAGACCTTGGGCTCGCTCCCGGCTCACAGTGCACGCCGCCTGTCGACACCCTCTACCCACCGAGCGCCGCGAACGATCCTCGCTACGGCCAATCTGACATTGGAATCAGCGAGCCCCGGCCGGCGGTCGAGCCGATCGCCATCACCGTCGCCCCCCAGAACTAACACGTCACCCCACTCCAGAGCCCCGCTCCCGCTCTAGTCCGCCCCCACTCCAATCCGCCCCCGTCCCCGTCCCCCGCCAACAACCAGTTCGCTCCAACAACCAGTTCGCTCCAACAAAGAGTTTGTTGAAGACAATTGGTCAACCCCCAACCTATTGTCTTCAACAAACCGGGGAGTGGGGGCGGATTGGGAGTGGGGGCGCGACGGCGGCGGGTTAGGCGGTGGCGCGACGGCGGCGAATTTCTTCGCTGACCGCTGGCAGGATCTGATGCAGATCGCCGATCACTGCGTACTCGGCCTTGCCGACCATGTTCGCTTCGTTATCGGTGTTGATGGCCAACACATGCTTTGAAGCCATCATGCCGACCCAATGCTGGATGGCTCCCGAAATACCGCAGGCAATGTAGAGCTCGGGAGCAATGCGCTTGCCGGTCTGACCCACCTGATCACTGTGCGGACGCCAACCGTTGTTGGTGACGACTCGTGAGCACCCAACGGCACCGCTGAGCAGATCGGCGAGTTCGATGAGCGGAGCGAACCCGTCGGCCGAACCAACACCACGGCCACCGCTGACGACAACTGCTGCAGTGGTCAGTGTGACTCCCGCCGCCAACGTGACGCGATCGACGATGCGGGTGCGCGACGCCGTAGCGGCAAGCGCCGGCTCGATGACTTCGATAGCGGCGTCACCGCCACCAGAAGGCTCGGCGCTAAACGAGTGCGTGGCCGCCGAAAGCACGAAGACCGCAGCATCGAGATGGGCCTGCTCGAGCAAGCTGCCACCCCAACGAACTCGGGTGAGCGAAAGGCCATCGCCAGCAGAGACTGCAATCACGTTTGCGGCAAACGGCAGATCGGCAATCGCGCTGGTGTGAGCCAACACTTCGTTGCCCCGGTCGGTGCCGGTGGCTACAACTGCCACAGGAGAGCGGCTTACGATCAACTCGGCAACGACATCGCCCCATGCTTCGGGCGCATAATCGGACAGTTCGCTGTGATGCACCCGCAGCGCAAGCGCAGCGCCATGTGCACCCACCTCGTCTGCGAGCGAATCGCCATCGGCGCCGATGACCACCGCGGTAATCGACGAGCCAACGCCAGCGGCCAACAACGTGCGAGCCAACCCGAACGCCTGATACGACGTATCGAGGGCGACGCCTCGATCGTGCTCAACGACAACGAGAATTTCGCCACTCATAGCAATCCCAATTCTTCGAGCAGGTCGACAATGGCCGGTGCTGCCTCGGGGCCCTTGCCAAGCATGGTGGTCTGCACCACAACCTCGGCAGCGTTATCGAAACCGAACGTGGTGAGTCCGCCGTTCGCCCGATCGGCCCCAACCACGAGGACCTCAACCTTCTTGCTCTTCAGTCGACCCGGCAACGTTGGATAGCGAGGGAGGTTCAAGCCTTCTTTGACGCCAAGCATCGCAGGCAGCGGAAGTTGGTACACCTCGAAGCCCTCGGCGCTTTCACGCCGAGCGGTAACGACGCCATCGGAAATCTCGATGTGCTTGATGCCGTTCACAATCGCCCGGCCAAGTGTGCGAGCGACACGCACGCCGACCTGGAAGCCACCCGAATCGGCTGATTCGTTACCAAACAGGATCAGGTCAAATGCCCCACCGGCGGCTTCGAGCGAGGCAATCGCTGAGGTCAGCGCCCGCGCCGTGGCCTGTGCGTCGAAGTCGGTGCCGTCGGTGAGCCCTGCATGGGTGACATGCACCGCTGCATTGATGCCAACTGACACTGCGTAACGCAATTGCTCATCGGCCTCTGCGGCTCCGAGCGTGAGCACGGTGGCCGAACCGCCATGCATTTCGACCAACTGGATGGCACCTTCAACTGCGCATTCCTCGTGCGGACTCGTGGCGAACCCAAGGTTCTTCGAGTCGATGCTTTGCCGATCGGCAGTCAGCGTGATGCGCGCGCCTGGTGCAGGCACACGCTTCACGCAGACAAGAATCCGTAACTCGGTCATGAACGAACTATGCCTTCATCCGCGCGTCGGTGGGGTCGAACACTGGCGTTGGGCCAGCAACAGCAACCTTCACGGGATAGCTCTCGTTCATATAGTTCACGAGTAGATCGGCGCCCACAACAGCAAGTTCGGGCGTGAGATAGGCCATCAGCAAGAACTTGCCGAGGGCAGGACCGGAACCCGCTGTGGTCACTGTGGAGATACGACCCTTGGCATCGACGATGCGGTTTCCGTCGAGCGTAAGGATGGTCTCGCCGCCGGTCATGTAGCGCTTAATGCCATCGCGTGGCGAGACATGATCTTCGACCGTGAGCGTGCACAACACCGCTGCCGGAACAGCGTCTCGAGCCGCAAGGTAGGCGGCCTTTCCGATGAAGTCGGCCGACTTCACCTTGGGGCGAGCGAGGCCAGCCTCGACCGGGGTGTACTCGCCATCGAGCTCGGCGCCCATCAGGCGGTAGCCCTTCTCGAGACGACCGGTGGTGCCATACACACCAGCGCCAACGGGCACGATGCCCGACTCTTGGCCGGCAGCAGCGATGAGGTCCCACACTGCGCGGGCGTTCTCCATGGGAACGTAGATTTCCCAGCCGAGTTCGCCAACGTAAGAGATACGGAACAAACGCACGGCCAACGAACCAAACAACACCTCTTGCGTGGTGCCGTATGGGAAGGCTTCGTTAGAGACATCGCTGGTGGTGAGCTTGGCCATGACCTCGCGGGCCTTGGGCCCCCACAAACCAATGGTGGCGAAGGCAGATGTCTTGTCTTCGAAGCGCACCGAACCGTCGGCAGGAAGATGCTTCTTGAACCAGAAGGCATCGCGTGGGCCATCGAAGGCGCCGGTAATCACGCGGTAGAAATCGGTGCCGAGGCGCATCATCGTGAGGTCGCTACGGAAGCCACCGTTTACGTCGAGTACCGGGGTGTAGACCGACTTGCCGATGGCAACATCGACGTTGTTCACCGTGAGACCTTGCAGATACGCCATCGCGCCCGGCCCAGTGATGTCGTAGACCACAAACGGCGCGAGGTCGACCATGCCCACGGTCTCTTTCATTGCGATGTGCTCAGCGTTGATGATGGGTGACCACCAGCGCGCATCCCATTCGTGTGGACGATCTTCGACGCCGTATTTGGCCACGAGCGGCCGGTTCGATTCGTACCAATGTGGACGCTCCCAGCCACCGGCCTGGAAGTAATAGGCGCCCAACGCATCGGTGCGGTCTTTGTATGGGGCCGTGCGAATGTCGCGCTCGGATGCCCACTGTTCGCGTGGGTGCACGATGCCGTAGGTCTTGTTGAAGTGCTCGGCACAACGCGCACGCACGTGGTGATCGTTGCGCGCATAGGGATAGAAGCGGCTGATGTCGCTGTGATGAGGATCGATCTCTGGCTGGCCATGGGTCATCCACTCGGCGAGCATGCGAGCTGCGCCAGGGCCTTCCTTAATCCAGATCGCCGCACATGACCACAGGTTGCTGACTCCGGGGATTTCGCCGATGAGCGGGAAACCGTCGGGGGTGAGTGACAGCAAGCCGTTGATGGCGTACTTGATCTCGGCGGTAGCCAAGATGTCGGGCATCAGTTCGAGCGCCTGCTCGAGCTGAGGATCGAAGTCGTCCATCGTGATGGGCAGTTCGGTGGGCGACAGCTTTGATTCCTTAATTGATGGAATCTCGTCGGCCGTCATAAAGATGGGGCGGTGGGCATAGGAGCCAACTTCCATCGAGCCTGCGCTCTGACGCTCGTAACAAAAGGTGTCCATGTCGCGGATGATTGGGTAGCCGACCTCGGTGTTGCTGGCTTCGAGAATCGGGATAGGACCCACGTCGATCATCTGGTGCACAGCCGGCGTCAGCGGAATCTCGACGCCAGCCATCGCTGCGATTCGAGGGCTCCATACGCCACAGGCCACCACGACATACTCGGCGTCGATGCGACCGCGGTCGGTAACGACGGCCTTGATGACACCATCTTCGACGATCATGTCTTCGACCTCAACGTTGGCGAAGGTTTGCAAGGCATTGAGTGCCTGCGCCCGCTCACGGAAGATGGTGCCAGCGCGAAGACTGTCGACCACAGACACCGAAGGCGTATAAAAGCCGCCGAGCAAGATCTCTTCGTTGATGAACGGGACCATCTCTTTGATCTCAGCAGGGGTGACCAAGCGAGCGTCGATACCCCAGTTCTTGGCAGACACCATGCGCCGACGGAACTCTTCGAGGCGCTCAGGGGTACGCGCTACTTCGATGCCGCCACATGCGTTATTGACGCCCATCTCGGCGTACTGGCGTTGACTATCGAGGTTGAGCATGGCCATCTCGCGGTTGTGGTCAACCGGGAAGATGAAGTTTGAGGCGTGGCCCGTGGAACCACCTGGGTTCGGGAGCGGGCCCTTGTCGATCTGGACGATATCGCGCCAGCCGAGTTCGGCCAGGTGGCCGACAACGGCATTACCGACAATGCCGGCACCAATAACGACTACTTTCGCAGATGTAGGGAAGTCGCTGCTCACGTGGTATTTCCTCTCATATGTGGTCGTCCACCGGGGACGCCATCGCAGACCGTTGTGCGGCAATAATCCGCATAGCGGGAACTATAGACCAGGCTGGTCTTTTGCTTGTAATACGAGTTCACCCGACTTCGTCGGGCATTTCGCTCTTTCGCCGAGCCACAAATTCTTGCAGTTCGGCATCGATGGCATCGTCGAGCGCTGGCCCAACGTAGTCGGCCAGCGACTTCTTCCAGATCTTATTGGCGCGTGCATTCGCGTCGAGACTGCCCTCTTCAAGCCACTGCTCGTAGCTGGCGTTGTCGGCGGTGTTCGAACGGTAGAACGCAGTCTCAAAGTTGGCCAAAGTGTGCGCCGTGCCGAGAAAGTGCATACCGGGTTCGTGGTCGACAATCGCATCGACAGCTTGACCATTCGGCGACATGTCGACACCCTTCGCGAAGGTGTGCGCCATACCGAGTTGGTCGCAGTCGAGCACGAACTTCTCGTAGCCGATCGACAGGCCACCCTCGAGCCAGCCCGCAGCGTGCAACACAAAGTTGGTGCCACCGAGCATGGTTGCCTGCATCGTGTTTGCTGACTCGTACGCAGCTTGGGCATCTGCCACCTTCGAGGCAGTGAGCCCGCCGCCCGAGCGAAACGGCACACCAAGGCGACGCGCCAGGTGCGCCATCACGTACAGCACCAACGACGGCTCGGGGGTACCAAATGTGGGGGCGCCGGTCTGCATCGACATCGACGAAGCGAACGAGCCAAGAATCACCGGCGCACCGGGCCGAATCAGCTGGGCAAAGGTCATGCCAACAAGTGCCTCAGCCAAGGTCTGCGCAGCCACACCAGCGGTGGTTACTGGCGCCATCGCGCCGGCGAGGATGAACGGCGTGAAGATGCACGCTTGATTGTTCCGCGCGTACACCTCGGCCGAGCCGAGCATTGTTTCGTCCCAAACCAGTGGCGACGACGCGTTGATGAGGCTGGTCATCACCGTGCGGTCGGCCAAATCGCCGCCGAACGCAATGCGAGCAAGATCGACGCTGTCTTGAGCGCGACTTGCAGCGGTAACCGAACCCATGAACGGCTTGTCGCTGTACTTGATGTGCGAATACACCATGTCGAGATGGCGCTTGTTCACGGGGATGTCGACGGGCTCGCACACCGTGCCACCCGAGTGATGGATGTAGGGCGACGAGTACGCCAGTTTTACGAAGTTCTGGAAGTCGGCGAGCGTGGCGTACCGGCGGCCATTGTCGAGATCGCGAACAAACGGTGAGCCATAGTTCGGAGCGAACACCGTGTTCATCCCGCCGATCTCAACATTGCGATCGGGGTTACGGCCGTGCTGGGTGTACAGACGCGGCGCTGTGGCTTGCACGATGCTGCGACACATGCCGCGTGGGAAACGCACACGTTCGCCGTCGACATCGGCACCCGCGTCTGCAAACAGCTTCAGCGCTGATGGGTAGTCGCGAATCCACACACCAAGCTTCTCGAGGATGGTGTCGGCGTTTTCTTCGATGATTGCGATGCTCTCGTCGCTCAGCACTTCGAATGGCGCGAGCGTGCGCGTGAGAAACGGAACCGAATCGGCGTGGCTCGCAAGACGCGCCGCTTGACGGTTGGCGCGACCGCCACCCGCACGGCCACCCGAACGAGCGGCTGCTGGCATCTCTGGATTCGTTGTATCAGTCATGACATCCTCAGAACTGTTGGGTTACTCGGGCCGTGGGCGACGGCGTGTACGCGTGGAGCCCGCTGGTTCGGTGCGGGCAGGCAATGTGACGACCTGACCCAAGCGCAGGTATGGGTCGGTTGAATGCGGGAAGCCCATCGCCTGCACGAAGTGCTCTTGGAAGCGCGGCTCGAGAGCGGTCTCTACCTTTGTGATGGAGCGCGCAACATCGATGATCTCGGCACGATCGTGTGCCGACAGCAGCGCACGAACTGCGCCCGAGCCCGCAGCGTTGCCAACCGACACAACCGATGCGGGATCGCAGTCGGGGATGAGTCCGAGCACAAGTGCGTACACCGGGTCGATGTGGCTGCCGAACGCGCCAGCGAGCTTGACCGAGTCGACGGTTTCGAGGCCGGCACGATCCATCAACAAGCGTGCGCCGGCATACAGCGCACCCTTGGCGAGTTGGATACCGCGCACATCGTTTTGAGTGATGCACAACTGCGGAGTGCCGTAGTGCAAAACGTAGACAAACGTGCGACCCTCGGCCACGACGCGTGGGGTTCGTGCGGCGGCGGCGCCGTTAATGGTGCCGTCGGCATCGATGATGCCAGCGAGGAACAACTCGGCGAGCACCTCGATGATGCCCGAGCCACAGATGCCCGTGATGCCCACTTCGGGAAGCGACTCGGCGAAGCCTGGTTCGTCGCTCCAGAGGTCTGAGCCAATCACTTTGAGCCGGGGCTCGAGCGTGTCGCGATCGATGCGTACGCGTTCGATAGCGCCTGCAGTGGCGCGTTGTCCGCACGAGATTTGGGCGCCCTCAAACGCAGGACCCGTGGGGCTCGATGCTGCAGCAAGCCCGTGCCGGTTGCCAAGCACGAGTTCGGCATTGGTGCCAACGTCGACCAGCAGCACAACTTCGTCGCCACGATGTGGGCCAACTGCCAGCACTGCGCCCGCCGTGTCGGCGCCAACATGTCCGGCGATGCACGGAAGAATGTGCAGCGACGAGAACGGGCAGGCAATACCGATGTCGCTGGCGCGACCATCGACCGGGAGGTCGGTGGCAAGTGGAAACGGCGCGCCACCGAGCGGTGTTGGATCGATGCCCAAGATGAGGTGATGCATGATCGGGTTACCCACGAGCACCAGATCAGAGACATCATTGAGCGTGACCGAGCCGATCTCACAGAGTTGCTCGATCAGATCATTGAGTGCGCCGCGAATGGCCGCCGTGAGTTCGGCATCGCCGCCCGGATGCATCATCACGTACGACACACGGCTCATCAGGTCTTCGCCAAAACGAATTTGAGGATTCATCAGTCCGGCCGATGCCACCACTTCGCCTGTGGCCAAATCGCACAGATGACCGGCAACGGTTGTGGAGCCAACATCGATAGCCACTCCGAAGAGAGTTTCGACAAAGCCCGACCAGACACCGGTGATCACCGAATGGTCGTGGATCGCCACAGTGATCTTGCGATCTGCAGCGGCAAGCGCTGGCTGCAATCGACGCAACGCAGCTGGAGTAATGGTGAGACCCGTTCGGAGCCACTGCTCGCTGAGCGCATCGGTGAGCAGGCGCAGGTCGCTGCGATCGCCACCAAGATCGTTTGGCAACACCTCTACGTAATACGGCCGAACGATTGGATCGATGATTAAGCCGGTGAGATCGACCGACTTACGAATGACCGGGCGATGCATCTGACTGGCAGCAGGAACGTCGATAACGAGATCACCAGTAATGACCGCAGCACAGCCAAGACGCCCACCCTGCTCGAGCGCTCGACGACCCTTGTACGACTGCTCAGTAGCACTGAGTGGCGACAGATGATCGGCGCTGCTCGAGATCGCGTGCTTGGCGAATTCGCCGAACGCAGGGACTACTTGGCACCGACCGCAGATGCCCCTGCCCCCGCATACCGAATCGAGGTCGACGCCGAGTTGGCGCGCCGCATCGAGCACGGTGCATCCGGGCTCGACGTCTCCTTGTCGACCCGATGGAGTGAAGACAACTGTGGTCACGAGCTACCTCAGGCCGAGGCTGTTTCGTCGCCGACTCGCGCGCGGCGTCCGCCGCGACGACCGGTAGATTCGCCAGCCTGCACGTTGCCCGGATCGCGATGATGACGAATCCACTCGGCGCAATTGAGGTCGTGGCCGCACAACACATCGGCAGCCTGAATCGCGTGCTTCACCTCAGGGTGCAACGGGTTCATGATGGCCGATGTCATGCCGTGACTCATTGCCATTGCCAAGAACGTCCCGCCGATTGTGTTGCGGTTGGGCAAGCCAAAGCTGATGTTCGAGGCGCCACACGTGGTGTTCACCTTGAGTTCGTCGCGTAGGCGGCGCAGCAGTGCAAACACCTGCTGGCCAGCAGTACCCATCGCACCAATTGGCATCACGAGTGGATCGACCACGATGTCGGATGCCGGAATGCCGTAATCGGCAGCGTGGCGCACGATCTTGCGGGCCACTTCGAAGCGCACGTTGGGGTCTTCGGAGATACCGGTCTCGTCATTCGAGATGGCTACAACAGCGGCTCCGTACTTCTTAATGAGTGGCAGCACCCGTTCGAGGTTGGCTTCTTCGCCGGTGACCGAGTTGACCAACGCCTTGCCCTGATACACCGACAGGCCCGCCTCGAGCGCTTCGACAATCGACGAGTCGATCGACAACGGCACATCGGTGGCGCCCTGCACCAATTGAATGGCCCTCGCAAGAATGGCAGGCTCATCGGCCAGCGGGATACCAGCGTTCACATCGAGCATCTGTGCGCCAGCCGCGACCTGAGCGAGGGCATCGGCGATCACGCGATCGAAGTTTCCCTCTTTCATCTCGGCAGCGAGCAGCTTGCGACCTGTTGGGTTGATGCGCTCGCCAATCATCACGAATGGGCGGCCAAAGCCAATGATGACTTCTCGTGTCGCCGAACTGAGAACGGTGTCGGTCATGATGCGGTGTCCTGATCTGCTGGTGCGGCATTGAGCGTTGCGAGGTCGGGGCGGTCCGGATCCCAGCCCCCAGTTTCGACCCAGAGCTTGAGCCTGGCTGTCGGGAAATCTGCTTCGATGCGCTCGGCCTCAGCGCGAGCTGCCGCAGCGAAGTCGCCATCGAAATCGACGGGCAGCGCCACCTTGCGGCGACCCCACTCGCCCACGTATTCGCCCGATGTCTTCTTGCCGGCTTTCATCGCAGCGCGATCGATGGCCTGATGAAAACGGTGCGGAAGAATCTGCTGATGCTTGCTCTCGCCTGACCCACCGTTGACCTGCGCAGGAATGTCGCGCCAACAGATCACAATGAGTTCGTTACCGGTACCGCGACGTGCCATTAGGCAGCTGCCTTTCTGATGCTAAGTGCCCACTCGGTGAGCGGCGCAAGACCGCTGCGCCCAACGTGACGGTGTTCGAAGGCCAAGCCCAAGCGCTGCGCAGCGTGCTCGGCCGCAGCGCGCGTTTGGCTGTCGTTGGTCTGCGAAAGAAACACCAACCGCGTGTAGCGAGCGAAGTACGTCTCGAGCAGTTGCGGCGCACGGTCGAGTCCGAGTCCGCTCCAGACCAACGCATCGAAATGCTTGGCGAGAAAGTCGGTGAGGTAAAACGTGCCGAGCTCTGCTTCGTGCAGTTCGGTGAACAGCGCAGAGCCAGCAAAGAACTCGTAGCAATGCGCTCCCGGCAGACGCGAGATGCTCGGGTACTCGGCCAGAAACAGATCGAGCAAACCACCGGTGCCGCAGTCGGCATAGGCAACGAACACGGCACGATCGAGGGCAACGGCCTGCTCGACCAATGGACGAAGCTCGCCCACGATCTTGTGCGGTGCGTTGTGCAGGTTGGCGGGCATGTAGTGCACGTCGATGAGCGAATCAAGACCATCGGTCGACAACACGGCGCGCAGATCGGCAGTAAGAGCGGCACACGCAATGATCAGCGGTCGCTGTACGTCGAGCGCCATTGAGGAACTGTCTCTACGAACTCTACGCGCGCGCTGCGGCGCGGCGAGCGAGTACGAACGACTTGGCTGTCTCGGCCGCAACTGCGGCATCTCGACAGTAGGCATCGGCACCAATAGCAGTGGCGAACTCTTCGTTGAGCGGGGCACCGCCTACGAGCACGATCTGGTCGCCTCGGCGCCCTTTTTCTTTGAGCGTGTCGATGACAACCTTCATGTACGGCATGGTGGTGGTCAACAACGCTGACATGCCCAAAATGTCGGGCTTGTGCTCGTCGAGGGCGGCCAAGAACGCATCGGCATCGGTGTTGATGCCAAGGTCGATCACTTCGAAGCCAGCACCCTCGAGCATCATTGCTACCAAGTTCTTACCGATGTCGTGAATGTCGCCCTTCACGGTGCCAATGACGACCTTGCCAACAGACTCGGCGCCGGTCTCGGCGAGCAGTGGCCGCAAGATCTCCATGCCGCCCTTCATTGCGTTGGCGGCAAGCAGTACCTCGGGTACGAACAAAATGCCGTCGCGGAAGTCGATGCCAACAATGCGCATTCCTTCGACGAGTGCCTCGTTGAGCACCCGGTCGGGGCTCCAACCGCGAGCCAACAAGATGTTGGTACCTTCGCGGATCTCTGGGCCAAGGCCGTCATAGAGATCATCGTGCATCTGAGCGGTGAGGTCGTCGTCGTTCAGGTTCTCAAGAACGATGTCATCGTCAGCCATGTTGGGTCTCCCTTAGAAGTGCCACGCAATCCACGATACGGGAAGTTACTATATCGTGGATTGACGCGTTGGGTCAATGAGCGGTGCTGCTGTACCGGTTATTCCTAGCCACGAAGCACGCCTCTGCACGCTATGACTTGGGAAAGGTTTCGCCCGATGGCTCGGACTCGATATGCGGTTGCAGGTCTGGCCTTGAGCATAGGCACTGTCCTCATCGGATCGGGGCTTCTCAGTTCGTTGATGGGCGTGAGATCAAAGACCGCTGGCATCAGCGCTGGCGTGATGGGCCTAGCGATGGCCATGTTCTACGCAGGCTTCGTAGCGGGCATCCCCGCGATGACCAAGGTGCACGAGCACCTCTCGCGCCGCACGTTGTTCGTGCTCTGCACGCTGTTGATGGCCGCTGGCTCTCTCGGCTACGGCCTGATGATCAACCCACTCGCCTGGCTGGTGTTGCGTTTCGTGACAGGTTTCTGCATTGCGGGCTGCTACCTCGTGGTCGAGACGTGGCTCAACGACATCGCCCACAACGAGATTCGCGGCAAAGTGATGGGCACCTACGTAGCGGTGGCCGCCGCAGGCATGGCCGTCGGTCAGCTTGTTCTCTCGGTGGTGAACCCATCGTCATGGGTTCCGTTCGGAATTGCCGGCGCAATCGGAGCTTGCGCCTTCGCTCCCCTGCTCACCGTGAAGGTCGGCGGCTCGCAACGACACTGTTCAAGCGACACGGTGTCGTTGGCACAGATGGCACGCATGGTTCCCTCGGGCATCGTTGGGTTCGTGCTCGTCGGCGTCACTCAGGGTTGTTTGCTGCAGATGGCGGCCGTCTACGCCGCTCGCGCCGACCTCTCGTCGAGCCAAGTGGCGCTGTTCGTGGGCGCAATCACCACCGGCGCAGTTGCGTTGCAATTCCCCATCGGAGCACTCGGTGACCGAATCTCGCGCCGCGGCGTGATGGTAGCCCTGTGCGTGATCACCTCGGCAATATGTGTGCTGATGGCCAACCTGTCGCCTCGTTCGGCCGTCTCGTTTGTGCTCGCATTCGCACTCGGGGGCTTCAGCGCCCCGCTCTATGCCCTCGGCAACGCCTATACCAACGACTGGATTCCGCCTCACCAACGCCTGGCAGCGAGTCGAGCGTTACTCAGCACCTACTCAATCGGTGCGGTCTTTGGACCATTGCTTGCGGCCGCAGCTATGTCGATCTTCGGCACCGTTGGGTTTCTCTGGGCCCTGCTCGCGTCGCACGCCGCTCTCGCCGTCTTTATGAGCTACCGCGTTGTGGTAGCCCCCGATCGGGCGTTTACGCCCCTAGCAGTAGGTTGACGACATGGCCAGCAGCACCTCAGGTATTCAATCGATCGAGCGCGCTTTCTCGGTGCTACTCGCCGTCGCCACCGAAGCGGGCGGCATCACCGATGTAGCCCGCCGAGTGGGCCTGCCCGTCAGCACAGTGGCTCGATTGCTCTCCACACTCGAGCAGTTGCAAGCTGTCGTGCGTCAAGACGACGGCGTGAGCTACCGCATCGGGCCAACGGTGAGCAGCCTCGCCGCTGGCAACGACACCACACTCATCGGTCGGGCTCGACCGTTTCTCGCTGAACTTGTCGAGCATGTGGGCGAAACAGCCGGATTGTCGGTGCTCGACGGTAACGAGGTTCTATACCTCGATCATGTCAGTTCCGAAAACGTGATCCAGATCCAAGACTGGACTGGCAAGCGAACCCCGTTCCATGTTGTGTCATCCGGACTTGTGCTGCTCGCTCACTCGAGCCCCAAGGCCACCGACAAGCTGCTCGTTGGCTCTCTCGAACAGTTCACCGAGCACACCACAGTGACGGCCAAGAAGCTCCGCCAGCGCCTCGCCGCAATTCGTGACGCCGGTTGCGCATGGACCATCGAAGAGTTCCAAATCGGGCTCACGTCGGTGGCCGCGCCAGTTTTTAATAGCAAGGGCCAGCCCGTGGCAGCCATTCACTGCCACGGCCCCAGCTATCGGTTTGCTACGGCCGCCAGCCGCAAAACCATCGAAACAGCAGTTATCGCTGCGGCTCGGCGCCTCAGCGCCACAAAGCTTGACTAATTCCAGCGAAAACTCTCCGGTGGCACCTCTTCCACGATGCGGATTGATGTTGTATGGTGGTAAGCAGCACAACCGTCCAATGAATTACTCCGCAAGCACCGGGAGCCGTAGCGATCATGTCTATTTTTCCATCACGTCAGCGCTCCGGCACCGTCGATGAACAAGCCGTCGCCCCAGGCGTCGTCGACCGCGTGGCCGATGCGCATCTTGAGTTGATCCCCACGCCCAAGGCCCACCTTCAGTTCGCTGCACTGCCCGAGGCATCTACTGTTTCGGTCACCTGTTCTCCGGCCAAAGACATTCAGGCCACGCTCGACATGGCGGCTCAACTGCAAGACCTTGGCCACACGGTGATTCCTCACCTCGCAGCACGCATGGTCGAAAGCCCCGAGCACGTGGCAGCTATTGCTCAGTGGCTCAACACTCACAGTGTTCACGATGTGTTCGTCATCGGTGGCGATGCTCCCGACCCACACGGCCCCTACTTCGATGCCGGCGCGCTCATCGAAGCGTTGCTCAACTCAAATGCAAACCTGGCCAACGTCGGCTTCGGCGGCTACCCAGAGGGCCACGCCACAATCCCGCTCAACAAGCTTGCCGATGCAACAGCAGCCAAACAGCAGCTCCTTGATGCGGCCGGAGTTGGTGGCTGGGTTTCGACCCAAATGTGCTTCGACACCAAAGCCGTGTCCAAGTGGATTCACCACAGCCGTTCGCAAGGGATTCACCTGCCGATTCACCTCGGCATCCCCGGCGTCATCGACACCACCAAGCTGCTCACGATGGGCGCCAAGCTCGGTATCGGCGCATCGCTGCGTTACCTACGCAAGAATCGCGCCGTCGTCAGCAAGCTGGCAGCCCCCGGAGGCTACGACCCGATGGAAATGCTCAGCCCCTTGGCGAGTGAGTTCGAGTCCCTCAACATTGCAGCGCTTCACGTATTCACGTTCAACCAAGTGGCCAATACCGTGGCATGGCGCCAAGCGGTGATCGGCGTCGCGGCGCACGCTCACTAACGCACTGCAATCTTTTCGACGTCCGCTCTTGGCACTTACGAAGGAACAAAACATCATGGGGTTTCCGTCAGATCTTGAGATCGCCCAAGCTGCTCCACTGCAGCCGCTGCTCGGCATCGCCGCCCAGATGGGCATCGGGCCTCACCTGATCGAGCCCTACGGCGACAGCCTGGCCAAGATCAAGTTGTCGGCAGTGCAAGAGCTGGCCGATCGTCCCAAAGCTAAGTACGTGGTGGTGTCGGCCATCACCCCAACCCCACTTGGCGAAGGCAAGACCACCACCACCGTGGGACTCGGCCAAGCCTTTAAACACATCGGCAAAAAGAGCGTCATCGCCATCCGCCAGCCTTCGATGGGACCAACATTCGGCATCAAGGGTGGTGCGGCGGGCGGCGGCTACAGCCAAGTCATCCCGATGGAGCTGCTCAACTTGCACCTCACCGGCGACTTCCACGCCGTCACCTCGGCGCACAACATGCTGTCAGCCGTGCTCGACAACCACCTGCACCAAGGCAACGAACTCGACCTCGACCTCAACAACATCACCTGGCGCCGAGTGCTCGACATCAATGAGCGCGCGTTGCGCAACATCGTCATCGGCCTCGGCACGTCCGAAGATGGCGTCACCCGCCAGACCGGATTCGATATCACTGCCGCCTCCGAAGTCATGGCCATCTTTGCTCTGTGCACATCGCTGAAAGACATGCGCGAGCGCCTCGGTCGCATTGTTGTTGGCTACACCCCATCGGGCGAGCCTGTTACCGCCGAAGCCCTGCAGGGTGCTGGCGCCATGGCGGCCATCATGCGCGACGCACTCAAGCCCAACTTGATGCAGACGCTCGAAGGCACGCCGGTGCTCGTGCACGCTGGCCCATTCGGCAACATTGCCCACGGCAATAGCAGCATCATCGCCGACCAGATCGGCATCCGCGGCGGCGACTACCTCATCACCGAGGCCGGCTTCGGCGCCGACATGGGTGCCGAGCGTTTCTTCAATATCAAGTGCCGCGCCTCTGGCTTGGCTCCCGATGCAGCCGTCGTTGTGGCAACAGTGCGCGCTCTCAAGGCGCACTCGGGTAATCACAAGATCGTTGCTGGCAAGGCACTGCCCGAGAACTTGCTCAAAGAGAACCCCGACGAAGTGCATATCGGCGGAGCCAACCTGCGCAAGCAACTTGAAAACATCCGTATTCACGGCGTGACCCCAGTGGTTGCAATCAACGCTTTTCCTGGCGACTTCGATTCCGAGCATCGCGCCATCATCGAAATTGCTGAGTCAATGGGCGCTCGCGTGGCCATCTGCACTCACTTCGCCAACGGGGGAAGCGGTGCCACCGAGTTGGCCGAAGCCGTTGCAGAAGCCGCCGACGAGCCGTCGGACTTCCAAGTGCTCTACCCATCAGAGGCCAGCCTCAAAACCAAGATCGAAACCGTCGCCACCAAGATCTACGGCGCCGCTGGTGTCTCGTACTCGCCAACCGCCAACAAGCAGTTGGCCAACTACGAACGCAATGGTTTCGGCCATCTGCCCGTCTGCATCGCCAAGACCCACCTGTCGATCTCATCCGATGCATCGCTCAAGGGTGCGCCTACGGGCTGGACCCTGCCCGTGCGCGAAGTGCGCGCATCGGTCGGTGCCGGGTTCGTGTACCCAATCTGTGGCGATATGCGCACGATGCCGGGCCTCGGCGGCGACCCCGCAGCGCATCACATCGACATCGATGAAAACGGCGTGATCAGCAACCTTTCGTAACTCGTAGGATCAAACAGAGTTCAAATACCACCGTTACCAGTTTGAGAGTTTTTCATGACTACAGAGATCGAGCGCACTCCAGGCGGAGCCATCATCATGAACGGCGCCGCACTTCGCGACGACACAGTGCTGCGTCTACGAGCCGAGATCGAATCCATGGGACTCGGCTATCCAACGGTATGTCTCGCCACCGTGCTCGTGGGCGACGACAAGCCCAGCCAGATCTACGTGCGCACGAAGCACAAGAAAGCCGCCGAGGCTGGCATGACTTCAACGCATGTCGGACTCGCTATCGATGCCACCCAAGCCGAGGTTGAAGACACGGTGCGCACACTCGCCGCCGATCCATCGGTTCATGGAATCTTGGTGCAGTTGCCGTTGCCAGCGCACCTCGACACCGAAGCAGTGCTCGATCTTGTGCCCGCAGCAAAAGATGTCGATGGCCTCACCGAAGCAAGCATGGGTCGCCTCATGCGCGGTCGTAACGGCCATGTGCCATGCACGCCCAAGGGCGTCATGCGCCTGCTCGAGCGTTACGAAATCCCAACAGTCGGCAAGAAGGCTGTCGTCATCGGACGTTCGTCGCTCGTGGGTCTGCCACTCGCCGTGTTGTTCGCCCGCAAGGGCGTCGACGCCACCGTCACCTTGGCTCATTCACGTACTACCGATCTCGTCGAGGTCTGCCGCGACGCCGACATCATCGTTGGCGCCGCCGGCATGGCCCGACTCATCACGGCCGCACACGTGAAGCCCGGCGCCACCGTTATTGATGTCGGCGTATCACGCACCGAGTCAGGCATCGTCGGCGATGTCGACTTCGACAGCGTTCAAGCCGTTGCTGGCGCCATCACTCCAATGCCCGGCGGCACTGGTCCGATGACTATCGCCTGTCTGCTCGAAAACACTCTTGAAGCAGCGCGCATGCTCGGCGCAATTCCTCCCGCCCCAGCGACAAACAAAGGAAGGTGACACATGGCAACAAAACGCACCCCACGCCCCGATTACGTTCGCATCACCGAACCCTTAGTTCGCGAAAACGGCGTGCTCCGCCCAGCAACTTGGGACGAAGCACTCACCCGCGCCGCGGCAGGCTTTCGCCACGCAATAGATACCCACGGCGAGAACGGCATCGGAGTTTTCTCGTGCTCAAAATCCACCAACGAAATGAACTTCCTCGCTCAGAAGTTCACGCGTCAGGTACTGGGCACGAACAACATCGACTCCTGCAACCGAACTTGACACGCTCCTAGCGTGGTCGGTCTGGCCACAGTGTTCGGTGTCGGTGGCGGCACATCTTCGTACCGCGAGGTCGAAGAAACCGATGTGATTGTGCTCTGGGGATCTAACGCCCGAGTCGCACACCCCATCTTCTTTCATCACGTTCTTCGCGGCGTTCGCAATGGCGCCAAACTCTTCGTCGTCGACCCCCGTCGCACAGATTCGGCGCGTTGGGCCGATCGTTGGCTGGGTCTTCACGTGGGCGCCGATATCGCGCTTGCCCACGCCATCGGCCGCGAGATCATCGCTGCTGGTCTCTACAACCGCGCCTTTGTAGAAGGTTCAACCACTGGCTTCGACGAATACCGCGCCGCGGTCGAACCTTGGACCCTCGAGCACGCCGAAGTCGTGACCGGCGTGCCCGCCGACGCAATCCGCGAACTGGCGCATACCTTCGCTCACGCCGACCGCGCCCAGATGTGCTGGACCCTTGGCATCACCGAACACCACAACGGTGTCGACAACGTGTTGTCGCTGATCAACCTCAGCCTGTTGTGCGGTCATGTTGGCCGCTTCGGCGCAGGCATCCAACCGCTCCGTGGCCAGAACAACGTGCAGGGCGGCGGCGACATGGGCGCCATCCCCAACAAGATGTCTGGCTTCCAAGACATTCTCGACGCCGATGTGCGCCACAAGTTTGGCACCGCGTGGAACTGCACCATTCAGCCTCACTACGGCAAGCACCTCACTCAGATGTTCGAGGCAATGGAGCGCAAGGAAATGCGCGCTCTCTATGTGATCGGCGAGAACCCGGCCCAATCCGAAGCCGACTCTGCGCATGCGATTCACATTCTCGAGGGCCTTGAGCACATGGTTGTGCAAGACCTCTTTCTCACCAAAACCGCCGAACTCGCCGACGTGGTTCTGCCCGCATCCGCAGCATGGTGCGAGACCGAAGGCACGGTCACCAACAGCGAACGGCGCGTACAGCGAGTACGTAAAGCGATCGAGGCGCCCGCCGGCTCACGCGACGACACGGCGATCATCATCGAGTTGGCTCATCGCATGGGCCACACCGAATGGCAGTACCCAACCGCTGAGTCCATCTGGAACGAGCTGCGCAGCCTGTCGCCAATGCATCAGGGCATGTCCTACGCCCGACTCGATGCACTCGACGGCATTCAGTGGCCATGCCCCTCAAACGACACGCTCGAGCCTTCGTATTTGCACGGCCGGCTCTGGGCCGAGAACCCCGCCGATCGCGGTCGCCTGGCCCCATTCAGCGCTGTGTCGTGGGCGGGCCCAGTCGACCTCATCACCGATGAGTTCCCCATCCGCCTCACCACTGGCCGCCGTCTCGATTCGTACAACACCGGCGTGCAGAGTGGAGCCCTTTCATCTCCGCTGCGCGACGGCGAGACCCTCGACATGAACCCCGACGACGCGATGCGCATCGGCATCGACAACCACGAAGTTGTACGTATCACATCTCGTCGCGGCTATATCGAGGCACCTGTTCGTTACGACAGCCACCTTCGTCCGGGACTTGCGTTCATGACCTTCCATTTCCCCGACGAGATCGATGTGAACGTGCTCACCATCGAAGCCAACGACCCCAAGTCGGGCACCGCCGAATTCAAGGCCAGCGCAATCCGCGTCGAGAAACTCAACGCCCCTGTGCCCGTAGCTGGCGAATAGTTATGGATCTCCGCTTCCCCAAAGAGGAGCCCACGCTCGCCGAAGTGCAAGCGCTCGATGCAGTGCTCGGCGAGTCACACGTGGTCGAGGGCTGGCAACGCGAGCGCGGAGGCGCTCACCTCGCTGCCGAGCAGCGCCCACAACTCTTGGCTGCGCTACATGCTTTACAAGACCGCGTCGGCTGGGTCAGTCCTGGTGGTCTCGGCGAGTTGTGCCGCAGGCTCGATGTTCCGCCGGCCGAGGCCTATGGCGTAGCAAGTTTCTACGCGATGTTCAGCATGGAAGAACGTCCGTCCCGAGTTGTACATGTGTGTGCCGACCTCGCGTGTCAGGTGCTCGGCGCCGGAGCCCTACTCGATGCAGTGCAGGCCGAGTGCGGCAACCCGAACCAAACCGGCGTGCCCGGAGCATGGCAGCCCAGCCCGTGCCTTGGTCTATGCGAGCGTGGTCCAGCGATACTCGTTACCGAAGCCGGCGACCCCGCTCACGAAGCCGTGATTGCACCAGCCATCGCCACCGATGTTGCTGTTGCGTTGCGCATCGGACCAAAGGGCCTCGGCGCCGAAGCCCCAGTTGTTGCAGCAGTGCCGCAAGCCGCCACGCCCCAAGGCGCAGCCGAACTCGTACTGCTCAAGCGGGTCGGCGTGGTCGATCCTACGTCGCTCGACGACTACCGCGCCCACGGCGGATACGAGGCGTTGCGCGCCGCGTTTGCGATGGGCCCAACCGGAGTCATCCGCGAAGTCACCGACTCGAATCTCGTTGGGCGCGGCGGCGCAGCGTTCCCAGCCGGCCGCAAGTGGGCCGCCGTCGCCGCTCAGTCGGTGCGCACGCGCTACCTCGTGTGTAACGCCGACGAAAGCGAACCCGGCACCTTCAAAGACCGCGTCATCATCGAGGGCGATCCCTTCTCGCTCATCGAGGCGATGACCATCTGTGCATTTGCAACAGGTTGCGAACAAGGCTTTGTGTACCTGCGCGGCGAATACCCACGTGCCCTCGAACATCTGCGGCACGCCATCGACACTGCACGAGATCGCGGCTACCTCGGCACCAACGTGATGGGGCTCGGGTTTGCATTCGACATCACCATCGTTCGTGGTGCAGGCGCATACATCTGCGGCGAAGAGACCGCCATCTTCAACTCAATCGAGGGGTACCGAGGCGAGCCGCGCAGCAAGCCACCGTTCCCTGTAGAGGTTGGCCTCTTTGGCAAACCCACTGTGGTCAACAACGTCGAGACCCTTGTCAACGTCTTGCCCATCGTGCTCAACGGCGGCCCCGCATACGCTGCCATCGGCACCGCAGGCTCCAGTGGAACCAAGGTGTTCTGCGTGTCCGGTGCGGTGGCCAACGCAGGCGTCTACGAACTGCCCTTTGGTGCAACGCTTCGCGAACTCATCGATCTCGCTGGCGGCGTGCCCAATGGCCGCTCGCTTAAAGCGGTGTTGCTCGGCGGGGCTGCCGGATCATTTGTACGCGCCGACGAAATCGATTTCCCGCTCACGCTTGAGGGCGCCCGCGCTCACAACACCACGCTTGGTTCGGGCGTTGTGATGGTGCTCGACGACACCGTCGACCTACCCACCTTCCTGCGCCGCATCGCAGCGTTCTTCCGTGACGAATCGTGCGGGCAATGTGTGCCCTGTCGCGTTGGCACGGTTCGCCAAGAAGAGGCGCTAATCCGTATCACCCTCGGGCCTCGCTCCGCGGCCCAAAACGAAGCCGATCTCACCATCTTGCGCGATGTTGGTCGGGCCATGCGCGACGCCTCAATCTGCGGACTCGGGCAAACCGCTTGGAGCGCAATCGAATCTGCAATCGACCGCCTCGGGGCACTGCAATGAAGGGCCCATCATGACCTCGATCTATGAGACTCCAGTAGGCCTGCCTCGCCGCGCCGTCAGTATTCAGATCGACGGCGAAGAGGTAAAGATCAGCGAAGGCGCCACCATTCTCGACGCCTGCAAGGCACACGGCACCGACGTGCCCACGCTGTGTTACGGCGACACGCTCGATCCAGTGAACGCGTGCCGTGTCTGCGTGGTCGAGGTCGAAGGCAACCGCGTGCTTGTGCCATCGTGCTCGCGCAAGGTTGAACCCGGCATGGTCATCAACACCGACAACGAGCGCACCCGCCACTCACGCAAGCTGGTGCTCGAGTTGCTCGGCTCATCGGTAGATCTCTCAGCAGCACCAATGGTTGCGGGCTGGAACGATCAGTACCAGGCCGACCCCATGCGCTTCGGCGAATCGAAGACCGTGAGGCAGCCCGTGAAGGTCGATAACGACCTGTACGTACGCGACTATTCGCGGTGCATCCTGTGTTACAAGTGCGTCGATGCGTGCGGTGAGCAATGGCAAAACTCATTCGCGATTTCCGTTGCTGGCCGCGGGTTCAACGCTCACATCAGCACCGAGTTCGATGTCGGACTCCCCGACTCGGCCTGTGTGTACTGCGGCAACTGCGTTGAGGTGTGTCCCACTGGTGCCCTCATGTTCAAGACCGAGCACGACATGCGCGTGGCCGAAACATGGAACGAAAGCGTCCAGCAGCAAACCACCACCATTTGCCCGTACTGCGGCGTTGGGTGCAGCCTCACGTTGCACACCCAAGACAACACCATCGTGAAGGTCACCTCGCCACATGAATCTGCAGTGGGTTCCGGCAACCTGTGTATCAAGGGTCGCTTTGGTTTCCAGCACGTGCAGACCCTGAAGCACAACTAGTCGTCCGCTCATTACCGCACTGGCTAGTTTCACTTCGTGAACATCGATGCAGCCATCGCCTTCGTCGAGGGACACATCGATTACGGCACATGGGCTGCTCGCTCGGGTCGCACCGGCAACGTTGAGTTGTCGCTCGACCGTATGCATCGGTTCATCGAGTTGCTCGGCAACCCCCAGGTCGGCTTGCCCATCATCCATGTCACTGGCACCAACGGCAAGGGCTCTACGTCGCGGATGATCACACGACTGCTGATGGCCGAAGGCCTGCGCGTGGGCACCTATTCGAGCCCCCATCTCGCTCGCTACAACGAACGCTTCCGTCTCAACGACATCGACATCGACGACACCACGTTGGCTTCGCTATTCACGGCAGCAGCCGACGCCGAAGAACGTCTTGGCGAACGACTGATGCCCTTTGAGGTGCTCACCGGAGCCGCCTACATATGGTTCGCTCAGCAGCGCGTCGATGTGGCCGTCATCGAAGTTGGCGTGCTCGGTCGCTTCGACGCAACCAATGTTGGCCACGGCAGCGTTGCGGTGGTGACCAACATCGGGTTCGACCACACCGACGGCGAAGGCGACTGGCAGCAGCGAATCGCCGACGAAAAAGCCGGCATCGTCAAGCCCGGATCACATCTCGTCCTCGGCAGCATCGACAGCCGACTGGAGCATGTATTCGAAACGCAAGGCGCGGCCTCAATCTGGCGGCTCGGACGCGAGATCAACACGGTCGCAGACAGGCCGACAGCAACGGGCCGCAACGTTGCTGTGAGCACCCCCCTGCAGACTCTCGACAGCATCGAACTCTCGCTGCACGGCGCGCACCAGGCTACGAATTGTGCGCTTGCCGTAGCGGCAGCCTCGGCATTTCTTCAGCGACCGCTCGACCCGACAGCTGCCCACTCGGCACTTGCTGATGTGCACATGCCTGCTCGACTTGAGACCGTGATGCTGCATCCACAAGTAATCATCGACGGCGCCCACAACCCCGATGCCGCTCGCGCGTTAGGCGCCGCAATTCGCGACAGCATGCCTTGCGCTGGGCAACGCACGTTGGTCATCGGACTCCTCGCTGGGCGCGACCCATCGGCAATGCTCACTGCCATCGACGCATCAAGCTTCGCCAATGTCATCGCCTGCACTCCCCCAACAGCACGCGCTCGGCCAGCCGCCGAGCTTGCCGCTGCGGCCGCAGAGCTTGGTTGCGCAGTTCGCGTCATCGACAACATCGGCGACGCCCTGCAGGCCGCCATCGACACTGCCGATTCCGATGACCAGATTGTGGTGACCGGTTCGATCTATCTCGTGGCCGATGCCCGCGAATGGCTACTCGATCGCGCCCACACCTAAGCCCCAGCAAGCGTCAGCGCACGCCATGCGTGCGCTGAGGCTTTACGACGGTTCACGACCCTGGGTGTGGCGGGTGTCGTGGCGATAGAACTCAGCGCGCTCGGCTGGCAGCGGCTCGTTGCCTGCGATCAGGTCTGCGGCTTTCTCGGCCATCATCATCACCGGCGCATAAATGTTGCCGTTGGTGACGTAGGGCATCGCCGAGGCATCGCACACGCGAAGGCCCTCGACTCCGTGAACCTTCATGGTGAGTGGGTCCACAACCGACATCTCGTCGGTGCCCATGCGACACGTGCACGACGGATGCAACGCCGTCTCGGCGTCTTTGGCGACCCACTCGAGGATCTGTTCGTCGGTCTGCACCTCGGCACCTGGCGAGATTTCTCCCTGACTGAACGCCGCGAAGGCCTGCGCGCCAAGAATGCGACGAGTCACATGAATCGCTTCGATCCACTCGCGGCGATCTTGTGCCGTAGATAGGTAGTTGAACCGCAGCGCTGGCTTCACGCGCGGGTCGCGTGACGTGATCTTCACCGAGCCGCGCGAGTCGCTGTACATCGGGCCGATGTGCACCTGATAGCCGTGTTCGATCTTCTCGCCACCCGGTGGCAGTGAGCCGTCGTAACGGATCGCGATGGGAAGGAAATGAAACATCAGGTTCGGATATTTCACGTCGTCGTTGCTGCGCACGAAGCCACCCGCCTCGAAGTGGTTTGTGGCACCCGCGCCCCTGCGGAAGAACAGCCACAGAAAGCCGATCCACGGACGCTTCCACATCTTCAGCGATGGCTGCTGGGTCACCGGCTGCGAGCACGAGTGCTGGATGTACACCTCGAGGTGATCCTGCAAGTGCTCGCCGACACCAGGAAGGTGATGCACCACAGGAATGTTGAGCGCCTGCAGTTCGTCGCTGTTACCGACGCCGCTGAGCTGTAACAGTTGCGGCGTGTTGATGGACCCACCGCAGAGAATGACCTCGCGTGCCATCACCTGCTGCGGCTTGCCGCGACCCTTGGTGAACTCGACGCCGGTGGCCCGCTTGCCGTCGAACAACACGCGGTTCACCATCGCCCGGCACAACAGATCGAGGTTCGACCGGTTGAGCGCCGGATACAAATAGGCACGAGCGGCACTGAGCCGGCGGCCCTTTTTGATGTTGCGATCGAACTTGGCGAAGCCCTCTTGTTGATAGCC
>CAMASN010000016.1 GCA_945861025.1 Ferrithrix thermotolerans DSM 19514 | reverse complement strand
CGGCCCATCACCGAACCTGATGTTGAGTCGAACATCTTCGCCCGCGCCGTGCGCAGCTTTCAGCTTGGCTTCACAGCGCGATGAACGCATTTCGCTTCGGCGTGCAGTCGTTCAGCGCCGAGACGCCAATGCAGTGGCGCTACCGTGCTCGCGAAGCCGAGGCACTTGGCTACTCGGCGCTGCACCTCGCCGATCACTACATCGGTCCAGGTCCAGCGCTATCGGCCACTAACCATCCGGTTCAGGGACTCGCCGCGGTGCCTGCAATGGCAGTAGCCGCCGAGGCCACCTCGACGCTGCGCATTGGTAGCCGCGTGTTCTGTATCGACTATCGCCCGCTGGCAGTGCTTGCCAAAGAAGCCGCCACGCTCGATTTCTTCAGCGAGGGTCGTCTCGAACTTGGGCTTGGTGCGGGTTGGTTGCAAGGCGAATACGAAGCCATCGGTCTCGAGATGGATCCAGCGCCGCAGCGCATCGCCCGACTCGCCGAATCGGTGGCAGCCATCAAAGCTTTGTTTGCTGGCGGCGAAGTGAATATCGCCGGCGAGCATGTGAGTCTGCACGGCTTCACGCAAGTGCCCGCCACCGTGCAGACCCCGCATCCGCCCATCATGATTGGTGGTGGCTCGAAGCGAGTGTTGAGCCTGGCGGCAACACAGGCAGACATCGTGAGCCTCAACTTCAATAACGCCAGCGGCAAGATTGGTCCAGCGGGAGTAAACAGCGGCACGGCCGTGGGCACCGCTGCCAAGGTTGCATGGGTTCGCGACGCCGCCGAAGCAGTTGGCCGTACAGCACTCGATTACGAAATCGAGATCGGCGCGTACTTCACCTTCGTCACGCCGGCGGCACGTCAGACTGCCGAGGGGTTCGGCAAGTTGTTTGGTCTCGACGCCGACCAGATGCTGCAGCACCCACACTCGCTGTTCGGAACCACCGACGAAATCGTCGAAGAGTTGCAACGCCGACGCGAGCAATACGGCATCAGCTACATCACTATCAACGACACGGCCATGCAGGCATTCGCTCCGGTGGTCGAGCGCCTCGCTGGCTCCTGAGAAGCGGGCAAGCTCGCTGCACTTGTCAGGCGTTGGCCTGCTCGAGTGTGTCGACAAAGAGTTCGAGTGCAGCCTCAGCGAAGGCGATCATGTTGTCGACGCGCACATCGGAGCCGGTGAGCACATGTCGGGTTGCGATTACGGGACCCGTCACCGCGAGCCACACGTGGCCAGCGGGATCACCGTAGGGATTTGGTGGGCCTGCAGCACCCGCCTCGCCGATGCCCCATGTGGCTCCGAGGCGAATCTGTGCGGATTCGGCGATGTACTGAGCGAACGCTTCGGTGGCACCGCGCATGCCGGCCGGCACGTCGACGACTCCGGCGATTAGGGCTCGGTGTGCGGCTGCTGTGTAGACCACGACGCCTCCGAGGTAGTAGGCCGAGGCGCCAGCAATCGAGAGCAGCGAAGCCGATACGAGACCTCCCGCAGAACCCTCGGCTAACGCAACAGTCTCGCCCCGTGCTCGCAGGAGTTGTGCGGCACGTAGAGCGAGACTGTTCAGTGTTGGTGTGAGCATGTGCTCACCGTAGCGGTACAGGTGTTGTCGCTGCGGTGAGTTACAGCCTCAGGCGATGGCTGCGAGGCCGTCGTATACCGCTTGGGCTGCATCAAGTGCACTTTGTGCTGCGGCAGCGGCGGCAACTGCATCAGCAGCGGCGTTTGCGGCGGTTGCAGCAGCGGAGTCAGCAGTGGTAGCAGCCTGTGCAGTCTCTGTTGCGTAGGTCGCGGCCTGGGCGGCGTCGGTAGCGGCGGTTGCCGAGGCGTTGGCGGCAACCACAGCGTCGGTTGCTGCTGCAGCGGAGGCGGCTGCGAGGTCAGCGTCGTCTGGGGCTGCGGTAGCGGCGTCGGCTGCCGTGGTCGCAGTTGTGTCGGCAAACGCAGCAGCGTTGGCGGCGTCGGTGGCAGCGGTTGCAGCAGCGTCGGCAGTTCCTGCGGCCCAAGCGGCAACTTCGTTTGCGTACACGGCGTGAGCAGCCGCGTTTGAAGCTGCGGTGTCAGCGTCAGCGGTCGTTGCGGCGGCTGTGAGATACAGGTTGTTGGCGTTATTCAAATCTTGCAGTGCTGCGGCCAAGAAGTCTCGGGCCTTCTTCGTCGACACGTTCAACGAACTCTTCGCCAACTGAGTGCCTGTGCTCGAGGTGACGGTCAAACTCACGCTGTACCTGGCGCTGAACTCCAAGGAGCTGGCAGTGACCGAACCCACAGAAACGGAGTCGGTTGTGCTTGATTCGGTGTGTCGAGTTGCGCCGCTTGAGTCAATGACGCTGACCGTCCAAGTAGAGGGCGTGGCGCACTTGTCAGCGATTGTGTAGCTCAAGGTAATCGTGGCGTTGACGCCCGAATAGCCGGCGGAGGTTGTCGCCGTATTAATGATGGCGCAGTTGGCGGGGGACGGCGCGGGCGTCGGCTTTGGTGCGACAGGCTTTGGTGCCGGAGCGGCAGTTGGGGGTTTGCGGCCGCCGCCACCGCCGCCGCCGCCGGATGTGAGTCCGTCGATGATTCCCTTGCCTGCGAAGGAGGAACCCGAACCCAGCGCAACAACCGCAGCAAGTGCGCTTGCCAAAACCCAATTTGGAATTCTCATGACCGACTCCTATTTCTCCGGGCTATCCCCGATACCCCTAGAACTTCGATCAGTATGTGCCGGTTGTTCTGTCAGCGACAGTGGACATTAGTCGTAGCTCATTTTCGGCTTTCTTTAGTACCACAGCCAGGCCTGAGAACCGCTTCTGAAATGGTGATATGCCAGCAAGCACGGCTTCGTGACCACAGTCTTGGGTACTTGGGTACTTGGGTACTTGGGCAACTTGGTCGCTCTTGACGTTGCCGCCGCTGACTCCGCCGGTTGCGCCGCTCATGCGCGACGTTGCTCCGGCTCACGCAATTCAGCTCAGCAGTTCTGCTCCGTTGATTTGCACCGGGCGATCGATCCAGTCGTTGGCCGCCATGTCGGCAGCGGTAGAGGCGTCGCTTGATGACGCAATGGCGCGTCGGCCGTCGCCGGTTTCGGCGACCACGATGCATTGGACCGGTTGACTCTTATCGAACACCACCGTGTATGTAATCACGTTGGCTTCGCCTGCGTAATCGCTGTCGACTTCGATCGTGGGTGTCGCAGCAGCGGCAGCAGCGGTTACGTCGAGCGCGGCAAACGGCTGCGCTGGCGGCGAGCTCGACCACAGCGCAGCGCCGTATTTGGTGAGCATGCCGCTCACGTTGGTGACCAGTCCGCGAGCCGACGGATTCGAGCGCAACACCTGCACCATCTTTGCGGTGGCTTGCAGGGTGTAGTTGTTCAGCGGGCCGCCTGCGAAGGTCATGCCGCCGGTGACAGTGAGTTGGCGGCTGTTGTCGATGCCGAGCTCATGTTGTTGCACGCGAACAGCAGCGGGAAAGCAGCTATAGATATCGAGGTGCTCGATGTCGGCCGGGGCCACGTTGCAGTGCTGCTGCACGGCCTGGCCTACGGCGCGAACCGCCGGAGATCGATGCATCTGGGCTCTGCGAGTAAGTGGCACCATCAGATTCGATTCGATACCAGCATGGGCGAAGACCCAGCGGTCGCGGGCAATCCCGAGTTCTTCCGCGGTGGCCGCACTGCAGATGATGAGACCTGCAGCCTGATCGACATTCCACTGCGAGCAGTGCAGCTTTGTGTAGGGCCACGCGAGTATTGGATTCGTAGCGGTGGGGTTGACCAACGTGTCACGATCGACCTGAGCGCGAGTCCATGCGTCGGGGTTGCCGGTGGCAACAGCACTGAAGCTGTTCCATAGGTCGGCGAGCAGGCTGATGTGCTCTGCGGCAGTGAGGCCTTGAGCGCGCCGCAGCGCAGTATCGATCATTGCGTACTGTCGTGCGGGCACAGGCAAGCCGCGGCTGATCTCTTCTTGCGTGAGGATCTCGTTTGAGGGCACAAGACGCTCATCGGGTTCGCCGGAAGTTGGAGTGTCGGACGCGGTGATGCCGGTGATCTGAGAACGCAGCGCACGGTGCTTCGCCTCGCCGCCTGCCACCAGCGCCACGCGCGAACTTCCGTCGGCAACCATCAAGCAGGCCTTGCTCAGCAAGGTCTGTTGCAGCACACCGATGTCGGCCACAACCGATCGGATCTCTGGATTCCACGGGGCCACTACCGAAACCGGATTGGCATACGGCCATGTGCCGCGTGGAAGAAGCACGGCGTCGGCGATCTCAAGGGCGTGGCGCGAGCCGGCGTCGTCTGCGGCGTTCTCGAGCGCCTGGCGCATCAGTGCGCCGGCCTCAACCGATTGAGTTGGGTCATCAAAGCGTTGCTGTGACACGCCTGCGCCGATGATCACTGGAGTGTTCGATTGAGAAGTCATAGGGGATCACCGGCCAAGATAGGAGGACACGAACGAAAGGGATTTCAGCATGGCGCAGATCGAGGTCACAACTGAAGGCGCGGTAATGGTGGTCACGCTCAACCGGCCAAAGCGGTTCAACGCGATGACTCTCACGATGTTCGCCCTCCTTGCCGATGTCTGGCAAGAAGTAAGTGACAACGACGACATTCGCTGCGCAATCCTCACTGGGGCCGAGGGCAACTTCTGTTCGGGTATGGACCTGCGGGCGATGGCGGGCGATGTCGATGAGGTTGACTCAATCGATGTGCCCAAGCGCATGCAAGAAGACCCAGGTTTCATCTACCGCGGGTTGCTGAAGACCTATCAGCCGACCAAGCCGATCATCTGCGCGGTCGAGGGCGTGGCCATCGCTGGCGGCACCGAGATTCTGCAGGGCACCGACATCCGTGTTGCCGGCGAGAGCGCACGATTCGGCGTCAGCGAGGCGCGTTGGTCGCTGTACCCAATGGGTGGTTCAGCAGTGCGCCTGCGCCGCCAGATTCCATACGCGGCTGCGGCCGAGATCTTGCTCACCGGTCGGCACCTGCAAGCGCAAGAGGCCAAAGACTTGGGCCTCATCAATCATGTGGTTTCCGATGGCGGAGCAATCGACAAGGCGATGGAGATCGCTGCGATGATCGCCGCGAACGGTCCGCTTGCGGTTGAGGCAATCCTCAAGACGCTGCGCGTGACCGACTCGATGTCTGAGGCCGATGCCTTCGCATGGGAAGCCACGCATGGCATGGCCGTGATGGCAAGCGCCGATGCCAAAGAGGGTCCACGTGCCTTTGCCGAAAAGCGGCCAGCTAACTTTCAGCGCCGATAACTATTCGGGTCCAGTGACCACTGGTTCTTCTTCGTGGAGATCGACATAGGTGTTGTGTCCCACCCGAGTGGTGGGGGCATCCCACACCAACACGCCAATGCGGCACCGCTCGATGTGATTGTCGAGCACTGCGGTATCGGTGGCACCGAATTCAATCAACGCGCCGCTATCGCCATCGGCTACCCAGTTGCCGCTGATGGTTGATCCGCTACCGCTGTGAACATCGACGGCGCGCATTGTGTTGCTCACGTTGTTCTCTATCACGCCGATGTGGTTGCAGCTGGTGAGGTGCACGGCCCACCAACGGCCTTCGAGTCGGTTCTCCGAGATCACACTGGCACTCGCGTCGCGAAGGCGGATGTTGCAGATGTGATCGATCACTTCGTTCTGCGTGATGGTGTGGCCCGAGCCGCCAGCGAGCTCGATGCCGATGTCCCAGCGCATGCCTTTGAACGTGCTTCGTTCGATGGTTGTTCGTTCGGCGAAACCAATGACGCCAACAGCGGTGACCGTTTGGACGACGACGTCGCTTGCGGTGACCACGATGTGGCCTTCGCATTGCGACCCAACCATTGCTGAGCCCACGCCGCCGAGCAGCACGACCGGGGCGTGGAAGTTGAAGAAGCGAGTTGGTCCACCGGTGATGAGCACGTGCTCGAGACGCGAGTGAGCGCCGAGATGAACAACGATCTCGCCCTGGCCCACGATGGTGGTGCGGTCCCGGCCGAGGCCGCGCAACGTGACGCCATCGGGAATGGTGACCGGTCCGCGGTAGACGCCGTCGGCCAATTGAACGATGTCGCCTGGCTCGGCCGCATCGAGTAATGGCTGCAGTGGCAACGGAGTGGGCTCGCGCTGTTCGAACAAGCGGATGGCCTCGGCAACGGGGCGAAGCGCGATGCGATAGACACCCGCAAGCCCAACCGGCGAACGGTCGACCCGTTGCACCACGACACCGCCGCGATGCTGCTCCCAATGCAACGCGCCGCCGTCGTTGGCTACAACTGAAGTGACTTCGTAGCGATCGGGCGTGAGCCCAGCCAATGCGAACTCGGTGCCTGCCGACAGATCTACGGCTACGACTTCGTCGCCGACTCGCACATAGCGAACCTGCGCGTCGCCCCACTGATCGAATGGCCTACTACCGTGCACGACATCGCGATGCGCATTGACCCACGCACCTACTTCGCGCAACGGTTGCTGCTGCAGTTGCGGGATGCTGCCGTCGGCAGTGAGCCCTACGTTGAGCAACAGATTGCCACCCTTGGCGATGACCTCGGTGAGTAGATCGAGCAGTGCGCCGGTTGACAGCATGTGCTCAGCGCGCTCGGCGCGGTTGTTGCCAAACGAGTGGCCGACGCCGCGACACAGTTCCCACGGGGTGAGTTCGATGTCGGCTGGTGCGTTGTACTCGTAGGTAACGATCGAGGGCGATGGGTGCCACCAACGGTCGTTGATGAGCAGTTCGTGACCCTGCTTCGCAGCGATCTCTTGGGCGCGCTCAATGAGCTCGGTGCCGCGCCACAAATCGGGCCCGTGGCCCCAGTGGCCGTCGCCCCACAGAATCTGCGAGCCGTAACGCTCGACAAGATCAAGCACATGCGGATGCAGAATCTCGTCGATGTACGACTTATCGGGATAGCGATCGTCGTCCCAATCGAGCAGTGAATAGTAGGTGCCGAACAACACATCGCTACGGCGACACGCATCGGCGAGCTCGCCCACCACGTTGCGCTGCGGGCCCTGCAGCACCGACGTGCGTTGGGTGCCTGGCGCGTCCCACCAACAAAACCCGTCGTGAAACTTAGTGGTGTGTACGAGATAGTTCATGCCCGCGCTAGTGGCGAGCTCAAGCTGTTCGTCGGCGTCGAAGCGGTGGTACGACAACAGCGGAATGAAGTCGTCGTAGTGCTGGATGTGTGGCCAGCGATCGCGGTGATAGGCGAGCACCTCGACCATCGGGCTCGGATGCAACAACACGTCTTCGAGTTGCTCGGGGCCCATGTGGCTCCAGTACCACTCGGCATATTCACCGATGGGGCTGAACGACGGAACCGCGCCAACACTTGAGTGCACGAAGAGGCCGTAGCGACGCTCGTTCCACCACGTAGGCACGGTCATGAGCAGCAATCCTGCCACGGTTCGCGTACGGCATTGGAACTCGCGGGCAGAGCTGCGAACATGTGGCGGTGACCACTGCCGCGGATGTTTCGCTCGACTCAAAACTCGAGTTGCTCGATGCCGAATTGCGTCGACTCGCGAATGTGGTCGTTGCGTTCAGCGGAGGTGTCGATTCAGCGTTTCTTGCGTACCGCGCCCACCAGATTCTTGGAGTGTCGGCATCGCATGCGGTCACTGCTGTGTCCCCTTCGCTGGCTGGCGACGAAGAGGCCGACTGCCGGTTGTTGGCATCCGAATGGGGTTTGCGATGGACCCCGGTGCGCACCGACGAGATGGCCCGCGCGGCGTACCGCGCGAACGACATTGATCGTTGCTATCACTGCAAGGCCGAACTGATGGATGTGGTCGGTCCTATAGCTCTTGCCGAGAGCGCCACGGTGTTGCTGGGTGTGAACCTCGACGATCTTGGCGAGCACCGACCCGGCCAGGCGGCGGCCGACGAACGCGGCGCACAGTTCCCCATGGTCGCGGCAGGCATCACCAAGGCCGATGTGCGCGCGCTGTCGCAGCGCTTTGGTCTGCGCACATGGGACAAGCCCGCCGCCGCGTGTCTGGCGAGCCGAGTGCCCTACGGCACCGAAGTATCGGTTGCTGTCCTCAGTCGCGTGGACCGCGCCGAGACCGCACTGCGCCAGTTGGGCTTTCGCCAGTTGCGGGTACGGCATTACGACGAGACAGCGCGTCTCGAGGTCGATCTTGTTGAGATCGGGTCGGTACTCGAACATCGAGAACTCATCGTCAGCGCGCTCAAAGGCGTGGGCTACAGATACGTGACCCTCGATCTCGAAGGTTTCCGGTCAGGAAATCTCAACGATGGTCACCTAAGGTGGTCTCCATGAAGCTTTCAATGATGATCAATTACTCGGGCGGGTTCAAGCAAGCCGTCGATCAAGTCGTAGCACTCGAAAAGGTCGGCCTCGATCAGGTCTGGATCGCCGAGGCGTACAGCTTCGATGCGGTCAGCCAAGTCGGCTACCTCGCAGCAAAGACCGAGCGAGTCGAAATCGGTACCGGCATCCTCAACGTGTACAGCCGCACCGCAGCGCTGATGGCGATGACCGCAGCCGGTTGCGACCACATCAGTGATGGTCGTTTCATCCTCGGTCTCGGCGCCAGTGGCGCGCAGGTCGTCGAAGGCTTCCACGGCATGCCGTACGAAAAGCCAATGGTGCGCATCAAGGAATACATCGAAGCCTGCCGCATGATCTGGAAGCGCGAAGAGCCATTCAATTATCAGGGCCAGGTTGTTCAGGCTCCGTTGCCGCAAGGCCAGGGCCTCGGGTTGGGCAAGGCACTCAAGATCATCAACCATCCCGTGCGCAGCGAGATCCCCGTCTGGTGGGCGAGCCTCAAGGATCGCTCGGTTGAAGCCACAGCCGAGATGGCCGATGGCTGGCTGCCCATCATGTTTATCCCCGAGAAGTTTCAGCAGGTGTGGGGCAACTCACTGAAGGCAGGAACTGCCAAGCGTGATCCTTCGCGCAAGGTGCTCGACATTGCTGCCGGAGGCATGTTGGCCATCGGCGACGAGTTCGTTGGCGAGACCCGCACCAAACTGCTCGACTACGCCCGCCCCAACATGGCGCTCTACGTGGGCGGCATGGGTGCCCGTGGTAAGAACTTCTACAACGACATCTGCCGCGCTTATGGCTACGAAGAAGAAGCCGTCACCGTGCAAGACTTCTACCTCGAAGGCAAGAAGGCCGAAGCTGCCGCAGCGCTTCCGGGTGAGTGGCTTGAGCTCTCCAACTTGGTTGGTCCAAAGAGCTACATCAAAGAGCGCGTTGGCGCGTTCAAAGAAGCTGGCGTCACTGTGTTGTCGGTGAACCCAGTTGGGCCGAACGCCGTTCAGACCATCGAGACGTTGCGCGAGATCGTCGACAACGCTTGATCTTGGTCGCCGGGTCCTTTCCGGTCGATGGCACAAAGCGCAACGCAATCATTGAGGCCACCAACACGGTGCGTGTCGCCGCGTTTCAGGGTCAGATGGTTCAGTTCCTCGTGGGCGCCCCGTCGATAGACCGCTATGAGGCATCGAGCAAAGGCACACTGCGCTAAGCGCACTATGTTGGCGGCATGACCAACATCATCGGAACCGTTGCTCCCGGCTGGGAACCAGTACGCGAAGCATTTGCTGCCAACCTTGCGAACACCGAAGAACTCGGCGCGGGTGTGTCCGCCTATCACCGCGGTGTTCAGGTGGTCGATCTTTGGGGTGGCTGGTTCGATACCGAGCGCACGGTGCCTTACGCCGAGCACTCGCTGCAGTTGGTGTTCAGCACCACTAAGGGCATCACGGCGATTGCCATTGCCATCTGTGTCGATCGCGGCTTGCTGTCGTACGACGCGCCGGTCTCGCAGTATTGGCCCGAGTTCGCGGCACACGGCAAAGGCGACGCAACTGTTGCGCAACTGCTGTCGCATCAAGTTGGGTTGTACACCGTTGATGGCCCGATCACCCTCGAAGACGCACTCGACTGGAACACCATCACGGCCCGGTTGGCCGACACGGCGCCACGCTGGCCTATCGGCACAGCGCACGGCTATCACGCACTCACCTACGGCTGGCTCGCCGGGGAACTGGTGCGCCGTGTCGACCCAACGCATCGCAGCCTCGGCACGTTTGTTCAAGAAGAGATCACCCAGCGGCTCGACATCGACCTGTGGGTTGGTCTGCCTGCCGAGTTCGTGAAGCGCGTATCGCCGATCTTGGCATCGCAGCCCAACCTTGATCCCGCAGTGGCCGCGATGATGGCCCTGTTCATGGGGCCTGGCACCCCGGGTGGCGATGCGTTGTCCCTCAACGGTGCGTTCAATGCCGAGTCGGCTGCGGGCGGCCTCGGAACCAGCGTGTTCAACACAGCGCGCGTGATGGCCGCCGAGATTCCTGCCGCCAACGGCGTAAGCAATGCTCCTTCGTTGGCCAAGGTCTACGCAGCAACCATGGCTCCAGTCGATGGTGTGCAACTGATGAGCGATGCGGTGCGAAACGTCGCTCGCATCACCGTGACCCCCGAGAACGAACCGGACAACTGCCTCGTCATGCCCACCACCTTTGGCATGGGATTCATGACCTCGGGGCCGTTCTCAATGTTCGCCGGACCTGGCTCGTATGGGCACCCCGGTGCCGGCGGCTCGGTTGCTTTCGCTCAGCCCGAGCGCCAGTTTGCGTTCGCCTACGTGATGAATCAGATGGCCAACAACCTCGCCGCCGACATGCGCGCCCAAGCATTGGTCGATGCCTGCACCTCGGTGATCGACTCCCTCTAATCCTCCGCGCTCTCGATTCGCAGCGCCCGTGTCCCGCGTCCCGCGCCCGGTTTGCCCGGTTTGTTGAAGACAACAGGTTGAGGGTCAACCAAAAGTCTTCAACAAACCGTTTGTTGGAGGGAAATGGTGATGGTGGGTTTCAACCGCTGCGGGTATTGCGTTACGCAGCAGCCTCGGCGGCGGCCTCGGCCTGCAGCGTGCGCCGCAGACGTTGGGTCAATACCAAGTAGATCGAGCCAGCGAGGCCAGCAGCTGCGGCGAAGACGGTGATCGCCCAGCGCACGCCAAGCGCCTCCGACGCCACCCCGGCGAGCGCACTAGTGATGGCCAAAATCAAGGTGACGAGCGCGAAGTCGCCTGCAAGCATGCGACCGCGCATTGCGTCGTCGCTGCGCACTTGTAAGCCGAAGGTAGACAAGGTCCATTGCGCGCCGCCGCCGAGGTGTGCCAGCGCTACGAATCCTGCCGCCATCAAGAGATAAGGCGACCACGCGGCCAGCACGTAACAGGCAGCGAATCCGCAGCCCGAAATGCCGCAGACGAGCAGAACGCGCGACAGGTCCTTGCCCACGAAACGAGACGCGAGAATCGGACCTAACCCCGCACCGATTCCGCGCGCTCCGATCATCACGCCGCGCGCTCCATCGCCTCCGTGAAACACGTCGCTGGCAAGCACCGCCAACTGACTGACTACTCCGGACCCCACTGCAAATGTGGCTTTCGAGGAGAGCAACGCCAGCAATACTGGATCACGCCGCGCTTGGCCGATGGCCTCGCCCATGTCGGCAAGTGGGCGCATGCGCTGTCGTGTTGCGTGGGTTCGGGCTTCTTGCATTGCGCCATGCACGATCATGATCAACGCCGCCGCGACGACGAATGAGATTGCGTCGGCGATGAACGCGGCGCGACGCCCGAAGGTTGCGCTGAATGCCCCACCGAGTGACGCGCCAACTGCCAACATCACGCCCCAACTCGACCCGAACAACGCGTTGGCACGGCCTAATTCGTCGGCATCGGTGGCTAGGTTCGGCACCGCAGCTTCGATGGCTGGGCGTACGAATGCGGCCAATCCAGAGATCACTGATTGGGCAGCAAACGCAACCCAGATACGGCCGGGACCGGCCGACAACAGACCGAGTGCCGCAACCGCTTGGAGCAGTGAGACGACAACCAAGATCTTTTTGCGGTCAAACCGGTCGGCCGTTGATCCCGCTATTGGCGACATCAAAAATGATGGAAGCGAGAACGCCACCAGCAACATTGAGACCAACAGTTTCGAGTTGGTCACATCGTCGATGAGCCCGGCTAATGCGACGAAGGTGAACCAGTCGCCGAGATAGCTAATGATTTGGGCGATGAACAACAGCCGCAGATTGCGGTTGTCGCGCAGAACCGCGATCACTTACGAACGGCGAGTAGTCGATCGATGGTGCGCTCGGCTTCGGCAACCATCGACCGCACGATGTCACCCGCTGGAATCAGCTCGTTGATTGCCCCTGCGCCTTGGCCGGCGGGCATGAACTCTTTGTTGGCTTCGACCACGGTGCCCGAGGGGTAGCCGAGGTGGTTGACGCCCGAACGAGTTGAAACGCCTGCCTGAGCCGGAAACGGCTTGAGTTCTTCGGGGTGTTCTTCGAAGTGGTTGGTCCAATCGTTGCGCACGACTCGGCATGTCTTGCCGGTGTAACTGCGGCTGATGACGGTGCCGTCTTCGCCGAGAGCGAGGAGCGCTTCTTTGTAACCGTTTACCGCTTGCGCCTCGGGGGTGGCGATGAACCGCGTGCCCACCCACACGCCATCGGCGCCGAGCGCCAACGACGCAGCCAGACCGCGGCCATCGAAGAGTCCGCCAGCGGCGACGACGGGCACCTTGTGGCCAACCGCGTCGACCACCTGTGGCACGAGTGCCATCGTGGCCACCGTGCCGGTGTGCCCGCCAGCCTCGGTTCCTTGGGCCACGACAAAGTCGCACCCACTGGCCACGGCAGCCACAGCGTGGCGAACTTTGCCAGCCATGCTGCCCACCAAAATGTTGTGCGAGTGCAACAGGTCGATGACCTCTCGCGGCACGCCGAGGCCGGCAACGAAGATGCGTGCGCCACCGTCGATGACGGCTTGAATGCCGGCTTCAACTTGGCCCGCGAACGCGGTGAGCAGATCGACGCCAAATGGCTTGGCCGTCAGCGCGCGTACCTTGGCCATCTCGAGCGGGAGTTCGTCGGGGCCCATGGTGCTTGCCCCAAAAGTGCCAATGCCACCAGCTTCGCTGACGGCTGCAACGAGCTCGTGGTAACTCACACCGCCCATACCGGCCAGCATAATTGGGTGCTCTATTTCTAGGAGTTCGGTGAGGCGTGTGTGCATACCTACAACCGTATCCTCGGCGCTCGTTCGAACGAAACGACTCGTGCGGTTAGTCGGCGAATGCGCCGGGCCGCCGTAACAGGCGACGATGCCAACGTGATGGTGTGAGCAGTACGGCGCGAGGCTCGTCTTCGAACATCCATCGCGCAAAGTTGCGGCGAGTCCACGCGCTGAGACCAACCACACGAACGGCGCCACGCGCACCCCATCGTTTCGCTAACACTCGACTGAGCATCATCGACATCTTGTGATCGGCAAACAGGTGATGGCGCACATCGTGTTCGTATCGCGACCGCACCATTGCTGGCGTGAGCGTGTCGGGGCTGAGGATCGCTTCGGCAGCAAGGCGGCCGGTGAGTAACGCTTGGCCAATGCCTTCGCCGGTGAGCGCGTCGGTTGCCGCCGCTGCGTCGCCCACGAACAACACGCGGTCGTGAGTGAGGACGGTCTGATCGATGCGAGCCGGAATCGGCCATGCCGTGTGGCGACCCTCAAGCACAGCATCGGCTCCGAGGGCCTCGCGAATGTGTGGGCGGCTGAGTAGATCGGGCCACAGCGTGTTCATCTGTTGCACCTTGATGGTGCCGCCGCGAAGCACGCCGAAGCCAATGTTGACGCGGCCATCGGGAAGCGGAAACGACCACGTGTAGCCTGGCAAGATGTCGGCATCGAACCACACGTGCAGACGATCCTTCGCGGTGCCTGTCACGTTGTTTGCGTACTGACGAAAGCCGTGCCACTCGCCGAGATAGCCGGCCTCGCCAACGCCGAGTGCTTTACGCACCGGCGACCACATGCCGTCGGCAGCGATGACGTAACGAGCGCGAACCAAACCAACGTGTTCTATGTCGACCACGATGTGTTGAGTTGTTTGCTCGACGACTCCAATGAACCCGTGGCCATCGAGCACCGTGGCGCCAGCAGCGCGGGCGTGTTCGAGCAATGCATTGTCGAGTTCGATGCGTGGCGTGATGGCAGCAAACTGCCCCTCACCGGTGAGCGGTAGGCACACCTCGCGACCGCTTGGCGAGCGCAACCAGGCGTGTTGCACGTGTGTCCAACTCGGTACCGACGATGGTGCGAAATGCAGCAGCTCGAGTTCGCGCAGGGCAAGCGTGGTGAGGCCATCGCCGCAGCACTTGTCGCGCGGAAAGACTGCTTTGTCGACCACCGTGACTCCGCGACCAGCGGCGGCCAACATGCGGGCAGCGGCCGACCCAGCAGGCCCGGCGCCAACGATGAGTACTTCGGTTTCGAGCAGCGGGCGAGCGGGCGCGTTGTCGCTGGGGGCAGTGTCGAGCACAGAGATCAGGCTACGGGGCGACTCGGCCAAGGCGCTGCGCGTGGTACACGCCGTTTTCGGGCGGCACCCCCATCCACGCAAACCGTTGCGCGTTCACGCGGTCTCGAAGCCCCGAACCGAGCAGTTGGTACATCTGGTCGCCCGGGCAGGTGGTGAACGACATATCGCGATGGCCAGCGATGGTGGGAGTGGTCACCAGCGCCCCGGCTCTAAAGCGTCCCGACCCTCGCGAGATGAATGACGTGCTGGCATCGGGATAGGTATCGATTGCGTAGCGCGTGCCGAGCCAGGCCAGCACCTTGACCAACGAATCAAGCATCGCCGCAGTGGGATCGGTGATGGTGAAGTCGCCCACGAGACATACGAGTTGGGCAAAGCCTTGGCTGCCGCCGGTTGCATCGGCCCGTACGGGGCCGGCCAATGACCCGGCTCTGCCCTCCCACACAACGCCGTCGTGATCGACGAAGAACTCGTAGCAAACATCGGCCCAGCCTTTAGCAGCGCTGGTGTGCCACGAATAGGCAGAACGAATCACTTGGCGCGCCCCGCCTGCGCCGTAGTTGTTGGGCGAGGCGGTGTGATGCACCAGTAAGAACTGTGGTGTCTCGGGCAGTATCGCTGCCTTCGGAGGAAGGTCGGCACCCCATGCGTCGCGCGGGTTCACGAACAAACCGGGCATCACTTCTACTGGCGGCGGCGCTGCAGCTGCCGGCCTCGGCGACCCTTTGGCGATGGCCGCAGCGGTAACCAGTCCTGCACCAATGATTGCTTCGCGGCGGGTTAAATGAGAGTCACACACGGTTGTCACTTTATGATGTCCCACGTTGTACGACTGAGGAGATCTGAAATGAGTAATCGTCTGTGTGAAGGCCGCGTCGCCATTGTCACCGGAGCCGGCCGTGGTATCGGCCGCGAGCATGCACTAAGCCTGGCAAGCCAGGGCGCCAAGGTCGTCGTCAACGACCTCGGTGGCAACATCGATGGATCCGGCGGCGATCAGTCGCCAGCCCAGCAAGTGGTCGATGAGATCAAGGGCATGGGCGGCGAGGCCGTAGCGAACGGCGACAACGTCGCTTCGTGGGAGGGCGCACAGCGCCTCATCAACACCGCCATCGAGACCTTCGGCGATCTGCACGCCGTGGTCAACAACGCAGGCATCCTGCGCGACCGCGTGCTCATCAACATGACCGAAGAAGAGTGGGACGCCGTTATCGCCGTTCACCTCAAGGGCACGTTCGGCCCAAGCCGCTGGGCTGCAACCTATTGGCGTGAGCAGAGCAAGGCCGGCAAGCCGGTAGATGGCCGCATCATCAACACCACCTCGGTCAGCGGCATTTACGGCAACCCAGGCCAGACCAACTACGGCGCTGCCAAGGCTGGCATTGCCGCATTCACCAACATCGCTGCGCTCGAGTTGGCTCGTTACGGAGTCACCGTCAACGCCGTTGCGCCGGTGGCGCTCACCCGCATGACCGAAGGCCTTGGGCCAGCGCCCGAGACCGACGAAGAGCGCGAGATGCGTTCACCTCGCTGGATTGCCCCCATCGTCACGTGGCTCGCTTCTGCCGAATCAGTGGGCGTCACTGGCAATGTGTTCGAGGCCAGCGGCCAGACATTGGCCATTGCCGAGGGCTGGCACCGCGGCCCACGCGTTGCCCCGCAAGAAGATCCCACAAAGCTTGGACCCATCGTTGCTGACCTGATCAGCCGTGCCCGCCGCAATGCCGGTATGGACGGCGAAGAGGGGTCGTGGCCACAGCCTCGCCGCTAGTGATTGGGCAGTAGCCATTGCTGCCGCTCGATGTTTACTTTTCCGTTTTAGCTACCAAGGAGTTTTGCTATGCCGTTGAATCCTGATGCCGTCGGTTCCGTTTCCGAGCCCACCACCGTGAGCTGGACCAGCAAAGACGCGCTGTTGTACGCGGTCAGCGTTGGTGCGGGCACCAACGAGTTGGCCTACACCACCGAAAACACTAAAGACACGCCTCAGCAGGCGCTGCCCACATTCCCGGTGGTCATCCCCGGCGCTGGCAGCACGTTCTCGAGCATGGGTACTTTCAACCCAGCCATGCTCGTGCACGGTTCGCAGTCGGTCACGTTGCACCAGCCGTTGCCTGTTTCGGGCACCGCAACTGTTGTCGGCCGCATCGCTGCGATGTACGACAAGGGCAAGGCCGCTGTTGTAGTCACCGAGAGCGTGGCCACCGACGCCAACGGCGCACCGTTGTACACCACTGGCGCATCGTTGTTCATTCGTGGCGAAGGCGGATGGGGCGGCGACCGCGGCCCAAGTGGTCCACAAAACGTTCCACCAGAGCGCACCCCTGATCACTCGGTCACGTATCAGACCTCGGTCGATCAAGCCTTGGTCTACCGTCTCAACGGCGACCGCAACCCGTTGCACAGCGATCCATCGTTCGCTGCCATGGGTGGCTTCGATCGCCCGATCTTGCACGGTCTGTGCACCTACGGCTTCACCGGCCGTGCGTTGTTGCACTCGGTGTGCGGTGGCGATTCGGCACGCTTCAAGCATGTCGAGGGTCGTTTCGCATCGCCAGTGATTCCCGGTGAGGCGCTCACCATCAATATCTGGGTCACCGGTGCTGGCGAAGCTGTGTTCACCACATCAGCCGGCGATCGCGTCGTGCTCGATCAGGGCCTCGTTCGCTTCAGCTGATTACCGGCCGTGGCGCACATCCGCAGCGTCATCACAATCCGCCATCAAACGGTTTGTTGAAGACTTTTGGTCGAGGGTCGACCAATTGTCTTCAACAAACTCGGTGGTGACGCAAGCGTTAGTGGCGGATGCCGCAGATGTCGAGCAGGTAGCCAACGATGTCGCCAACGGCTACATCGACCCGCTCGCCCGACTTGCGGTCTTTCACTTCGATAGTGCCGTTGGCCAAGCCCTTGCCCACAACCACGATTGTGGGCACGCCGAGCAGTTCGGCGTCGTTGAACTTGATGCCTGGCGACACGCCACTGCGATCGTCGAGCAGCACTCGTGCGCCAGCGGCTTCGAGCTCTGCGGCCAACTGTTCGGCAGCCGGACCCTGCGGATCTGCGGGCTTGCCGGTGATCACAATGTGCACGTCGGCGGGCGAAATCTCTCGTGGCCAGCACAAGCCCTTTTCGTCGGCGACGGTTTCGGCGATGGCGGCAACAGCGCGTGATACGCCGATGCCGTAGCTACCCATGGTGACCGTGACCTGCTTGCCGTTGTGATCAAGCACGGTGAGGCCAAGTGCCGATGCGTACTTGCGGCCCAACTGGAAGATGTGCCCGATCTCAACGCCGCGGGCGATCTCGAGAGCTTCGCCGCAACCGGGACATGGATCGCCACCGTGAACTTCGGCGGCTTCGATGACGCCGTCGGGGGTGAAGTCGCGGCCCATCGTGAGATGCAGCACGTGCTTGCCGTGAACGTCGGCGCCGGTGACCCACGATGATCCATCGACAACGCGTGGATCGACCAGATAGGGGATGCCCGATGGCTTGTCGCTGCCGAGCGAGTTGGGGCCGATGTAGCCCTTAACGAGTGATGTGTTCTTGGCGAAGTCTTCGGCTTCGAACGCCACAACTTCGGCAGGCCCAACCTGAGCCTCGAGGCGCTTGATGTCGACCTCGCGGTCGCCGGGAAGGCCAACGGCCAAGGCTGTGAACGTGCCATCAGGATGCTTGAGCTTGACCACCACGTTCTTGAGCGTGTCGGCTGCGGTCCAGTCGCGATCGGGGCGACGCAGTTCGGGCTGGGCGTTGAGGAGATCGACCAAGCTCTGGATGGTGGGGGTGTCGGGGGTATCGGCTACGAGTGCTGCCGGCGTGCCCTCGGTGGAGATTGCGGCGGGCACACGCACCTGCACGGCTTCGGTGTTGGCCGCGTACTCGCACACGGTGCAGCGCACAAACGTGTCTTCGCCCACCTCAATTGGGGCCAGAAACTCTTCGCTGGCAGATCCACCCATCGCACCGCTCATCGCCGACACGATGACGAAGGGCAGATGGAGGCGGTTGAACGTGCTGATGTAGGCGGCGCGGTGCTGGTCGTAGCTGCGCTGCAGGCCTTCGTCGTCGATGTCAAAGCTGTACGAATCCTTCATCACGAACTCGCGGGTGCGCATTAGCCCAGCGCGTGGGCGGGCTTCGTCGCGGTACTTGGTTTGGATCTGGTAGATGTGTAGCGGCAGGTCTTTATAACTGCTGTACAGGTCTTTGACCAATAGCGTGAACATTTCTTCGTGCGTTGGTGCTAGCAGAAAGTCGTTGCCACGGCGATCTTTGAGGCGAAACAGGTTGTCACCGTATTCGGTCCAGCGATTGCTGATCTCGAACGGTTCGCGGGGGAGCATCGCCGGGAAATGCACTTCTTGGAAGCCGGCAGCGTCCATTTCTTCGCGAACAATGCGCTCGACGTTTCGATACACGATCCAGCCCAATGGCAGCCAGGTGTACCCGCCCGGTGCGGCACGGCGGATATAGCCACCGCGCACCAAGAGGCGATGGCTCGCCACCTCCGCGTCTACGGGGTCCTCGCGCAATGTCCGTAAGAACAACGTCGACATTCGCAACACTTCAACCTCACTGCCTTTTTGGGTTGTTTGCCAGTTCGCGCCTCAGCAACCGACTGCTGGCTGGCATGGTGACGGGCGCCTCACGAGGCTATCTGCCCGATATACTCGCAGCGCCCGAAGTTCGCGCAACGACACAAGGCGTGGGTGCAAACCCACGCCTTTTGTTTCGATAAAGATGAGTTTTTCTCAATTCGAGGACAATTCGACAACCGAGAGAAGGTGACCCCATGACCGCTGCCCAAGTGAACGAAAAGATTCTTGCTCTCGTCACGCCCATGGTGGCTGACCTGCAACTCGATCTATATGACCTCGAGTTCAACGGCGGAATTCTCAAGATCACAGTGGACACTCCCCCCGGCAGCGACGGTGGCGTCACGCTCGACAAGCTTGCGCTCATCACCCGGTTACTCAACCGTGAGTTCGAGCACAATGATCCCATCTCTGGCAACTACACCCTCGAGGTGTCGAGCCCCGGTCTCGAGCGCACATTGCGCACTCCGGCTCACTTTCAGCGCGAGATTGGCAAGATCGTTGCCATCCGACTGCGCGAAGTGTTCGAGGGCGCCCGGCGCTTGCAAGGTGTGCTCATCGCTTCCGACGCAACCACCGCCACGATTCGTCTCGACGACGCAGCGCTCACCGAACTGGTGGTTCCATTGGCCATCATCGACCGTGCTCGCACGGTGTTTGTCTGGGCCGCTGCACCTAAGCCGGGCAAAGCCCCGGTGAAGAAATCAGGCGCACCCAAGTCCCCAGCCAAAGGGGCGAAATCTGCAGCTGCATCAGGAGCCGAGGCACCTGGTCCATCTGACGAAGTTGATTTCCCTATCGCACACGAGGAGGCGACCGCATGAGTGGTCTCGACATGTCTGAAGCCGTACGGATGCTTGCAGACGACAAGGGCATCTCCGTAGATGCTTTGCTGCAAGTGCTCGTCGACGCCCTAGCAATGGCGTACAAGCGTCGGCCAGGCGCTGCCGCCGAGGTCGACGTACGCATCAACCCCGACACGATGGAGATGCAGTTCATTGCATATGACATCGACGAAGAGGGCAACTGGGTCAACGAGCGCGACGACACCCCCGACGCTGGAGAGCTTGGCCGTATCGCCGCCCAGACCTTCCGTCAGGTGATGAACCAGCGCATCCGTGAGGCCGAGCGCGATCGCAAGTTCGAGGAATACGCGAACCGTGAAGGCGACATCGTCACCGGCATCATTCAGCAGACCGACAGCCGCTACACCTTGCTCGACCTCGGTCGGGTCGAGGCGTTGTTGCCGCAGGCCGAGCAAGTGCCGTTCGAGCGCCCCGAGCCAGGCGGCCGCGTGAAGGCGTACATCGTCGAGGTTCGCAAGACTGCGAAGGGCCCACAGATCGTGGTCAGCCGTACGCACCCAGGTCTCATCAAGCGTTTGTTCGAGCTCGAGGTTCCCGAGATCGCCGACGGCATCGTCGAGATCAAGGCCTGTGCTCGTGAACCAGGCCATCGCACCAAGATCGCGGTGTGGAGCAACGACCCAAATGTCGACCCTGTGGGCGCCTGTGTTGGTGCCCGTGGCGGTCGTGTTCGCATGGTGGTCAACGAGTTGCGCGGCGAGAAGATCGACATCGTTCCGTTCAGCGAAGACTTCCCCGACTTCATCGCCAAGGCGCTGTCGCCAGCGCGGGTGACCCACGTGATTGTCAGCGAAGACGGCACTCAGGCCGATGTCATCGTGCCCGATCAGCAACTGTCGTTGGCCATCGGTAAAGAGGGTCAAAATGCCCGCCTTGCCGCTCGTCTCACCGGCGTGCGAATCGACATTCGTGGCGAGAGCCAGCCGATCGACCAAGGCGACGCCGAGGATTACGCCGAGGGCGAATGGGTCGAGAACTCGACCACCGGAAAGATGGAATGGCACAATGCCGACGGCACTGTCGTCAGCGCCGACGAGTGGGAGCAGGGCGGCGCCGAAGATGCCGCCGAAACCGAAGCTGTCGCCGAAGTAGTGGCCGACGCCGAAGTTGAAGCTGACGCCGAAGTTGCCGATACCGAAATCGAATCACCAACGACCACGGAGGCTGAAGGTGATGTCGCAGACATGTAGCACCACCGAGCCTGTTCGTACCTGTGTCGGGTGCCGCTCGTCGCGGCCCCAGTCGGCGCTGGTGCGGTGTGCGCTCAACTCTGATGGGGCTCCCCTCATCAGTCGCACGGCTCCTGGCCGTGGGGCATGGTTGTGCGTGGGCAAGGTTGCATGTGTGCAACAAGCAATGAAACGACGTGGATTTGAGCGGGCGTGGAAACGTCCGATCGCGTCTGCGGAATATGAAGAACTCCGATTCGCCTACGAAGCGATGATGGCGAACATGAACTACTAACGACACGTTGGCCGGTCTGCCGGTTCAACGCAACACCACGAAAGGCTGTACAGGTCTTGTCGAAGAACACGCGGATGCATGAGCTCGCCAAAGAGCTCGGGATGACCAACGCAGAGATCATGGACCTCTCCAACGCCCTCGGCGTCGGAGCGAAAACCCATTCCTCTACCATTATCGAGCAGCAGGCGGACCGAATCCGTCGCCGCGCCGAGCGTGACGGACTCACTCGTCCCGAACAGCCCGAGGAGATCAAGCCCGTCAAGAAGACGGCAGCCAAGAAGGCTGCGGCCGCCAAGGTCGATTCGCCGTCAGCCGAGCGAAGCAGCGATGCCGCTGCCGCCAGCGATGGCGCCGCCCCAGAAACGAAGGCTGTTGCCAAGAAGGCCGCTGTACCTCGCGCCGAACACGATGAGCCAGCAACAGCAGCCGCTCCAGTTGCCGTAGCCCCAGCAGCGCCCGTAGCTCCAGCACCTCCCGTAGCCCCAGCAGCGCCCGTAGCACCAGCACCTCCCGCAGCCACGGTGGCTCCCGCAGCTGCACAGGTGATTGTCGAAGCGCCCGTTGCTCCAGTTACTCCAACTCCGCCTCCAACTGCAGTTGCTCCAACCCCTGTTGCGCCCGTTGTCCAAGCAACTGCCCCAGCGCCAGTGCCAGTGGCAGCCGAGCCAGCGCCATCCGCAGCCGAGCCAGCCGCAGCAACCATTGCAGCGCCAGCGCCAGCGCCAGCGCCAGCGCCGGCACCTGCCGCCCCCGAGACCGAGAGCCGTTTCATCTCAAGTGGTCGTTCGGCCGAGGCTCCTCGTCCGTCCTCGGGCGTGGCCGCACGTCCCTTGCCTGCGCAGGCCGATCGTCCAGCGGCCACGTTGCCGCCAGGCATGCCTCCTACTCGTGCTCCCGCCGCCGGCCCTAGCGCTCCTGGCGCCCCCGGTGCAACGCCTCCTCCACGGCCGACATCGCCAACGGGCCGTCCAATTCCTCCACCTCCTGGCAGCGCATGGCCGATGTCGGCTACTGGGCGGCCAATCCCACCACCTCCAGGCAGCGCCCGTCCCGGCGCTGGTGCACCTGCAGGTCGCGCTGGTGGCAATACGTTCTCGCCTCGTCCCGGCGGTCCCGGCGGTGCCGGTGGTCCTGGTGGCGCTCGTCCTGGTGGATTCGCGCCTCGCACCGGTGGTCCTGGTGGTCCTGGTGGCGCTCGTCCTGGTGGATTCGCGCCTCGCACCGGTGGCCCTGGTGGTCCTGGTGGCGCTCGTCCTGGTGGTGGCTTCCCGCCACGCACGGGTGGTCCCGGCGGTGGTCCTGGTGGTCCTGGTGGTCCTGGTGGCGGTGGTCCCGGTGGCAACAACGGCCCACGCCCAAGCGGCCAACGTCGCGCTCCGCGCAAGGGCAAGAGCCGTCGTCGTCGTCGTGACTTCAACGAGTTGCAGCCGCAACTCACCGGTAACTACACCTCAAGCGATGCTCCAGTTCCAGATGGCACAATCATCGTCGAGCGCGGTGCGTCAGCTCAGGAGTTCGCTCCCAAGCTGAACCGCACCGCTGCCGACGTCGTTCGGTTCTTGTTGAACAACGGCGAAATGATCACCGCAACAATGACCCTCGCCGACGAGCAGATGGAGCTCTTTGCGCTCGAGGTTGGAGCCGATCTGTTGTTGGTCGACGCCGGCCAGCAAGAAGAAATGGAACTCCAGGCGCTGTTCGACGACAGCGACGACGACGACGAGACCTTGCAGGCTCCTCGTGCGCCTGTCATCACCGTGATGGGCCACGTGGATCACGGTAAGACCACGTTGCTCGACAAGATCCGTCACGCAAACGTGGTGTCGGGCGAAGCGGGCGGCATCACTCAGCACATCGGTGCCTACAAGGTGATCACCGATGGCGGGCACGAGATCACGTTCATCGACACCCCTGGTCACGCGGCCTTTTCGAAGATGCGTGCTCGTGGTGCTCAGGTGACCGACATTGTGGTGCTCATGGTCGCAGCCGACGACGGCGTCATGCCACAGACCATCGAGGCCATCAACCACGCCAAGGCTGCCGATGTGCCGATCGTGGTTGCCTTGAACAAGATCGACAAAGACAACGCCGATCCGCAGCGCGTGTTGGCGCAGTTGGCCGAGCACGAACTCGTTCCCGAGTCGTGGGGTGGTGACACGATTGTTGTTGAGATGGCCGCCAATCAGAACTTGGGTGTCGACGACCTACTGGAGCAGTTGGTCGCAGTGGCCGAACTCGAAGAACTCACCGCCAACCCGACCGGTCGCGCCAAGGGCATCGTGCTCGAAGCCAACCTCGACACCGGTCGTGGCCCTGTCGCCACGATCTTGGTCGACAAGGGCACCCTGAAGGTGGGCGATCCCATCGTGGCCGGAGCCGCGTGGGGCAAGGTTCGCGCCATCATCAACGATAAGGGCGAGCAGATCAAGCAGGCTGGGCCATCAACGCCCGTGCAGGTGTTGGGTCTGTCGGCCGTGCCAAACGCTGGTGACGAATTCCGTGCTGCCTCGAACGAAAAGACCGCCCGTTTAGTGGCCGAGGCTCGCGAGCAGCGCTCACGCCTCACCAGTCAGCGCGGCGATGCTCGCGTGCAGCGCGGCGTGAAGCTTGAAGACATCTTCAACCAGATTCAGGCGGGCGAAGTCGCCACCCTCAACTTGGTGCTCAAGGCCGACGTACACGGTTCGCTCGAAGCAGTCACCGAGAGCCTGCGTCGCCTCGAGCGCGAGACAGTGAAGCTCGCGTTCGTACACCGCGCCGTTGGTGGTATCACCGAAAACGACATCACCCTTGCAGCGGCAACCAACGCCACTCTCATCGGCTTCAACGTGCGTCCCGACCGTAAGGCTCGCGATCTCGCAGCCAGCGAGCATGTCGAGATTCGTACCTACGAAATCATCTACAAACTGCTCGAAGATATCGAGCGGGCGATGGTGGGCATGTTGGCCCCCGAGTTCGAAGAAGTGGTCACCGGCGAGGCCGAGGTGCGCGAAGTGTTTCGTGTTCCTCGCATCGGTGGCATCGCCGGTTGTTACGTGCGGTCGGGTTCGATCACGCGTGGCACCAAGGTGCGCTTCTTGCGCGATGGCGTCATCATCTGGAAGGGCAGCATCACATCGCTGAAGCGCTTCAAGGAAGATGCGCGCGAGGTTCGTGAAGGGTTCGAGTGTGGTATTGGACTCAGCGACTTCCAAGACCTCAAGCCGGGCGACCTCATCGAGACATTCGAAGAGCGCGAAATCCCGCGCACATAGCAAGCCTTGCGCTGACCCTCGGTAGGGTTGCACGCTATGGCTGATCTTGAGTTCTTCTTCGACCCTGTGTGCCCTTTCGCGTGGGTGACTTCGCGTTGGGTTACCGAGGTGCAAGCGCTTCGTGGCTACGACGTACGTTGGCGTTTCATTGCGCTTTCCGTGCTCAACGAGAACCAAAGCGCCGAGTGGTACACCGAGGGTTATCGGGCTGCGCACATGGCCGGAATGATGTCGTTGCGCGTGGCCGATGCCGTGCGTCTGCATCACGACAACGACGCTGTGGCACGGTTGTATACCGTGCTCGGCACCGCAATTCACGTCGACCAGCGTCGGGCCGAAATCACTGCCGACCCTGAGCCGTTCCTTGCTTGGGCATTAGCCGAGGCGAAGTGCGATGTATCGCTCGCCAGCGCTGCGCTCGACGATTCTCACGATGCATACATCCGCGCCGATACGGCGTTAGCGCTCGAGCGCACGGGTAAAGACGTGGGCACGCCCATCATCACCTTCAACCCTGACTCCGACAGCTCGTCGAGTTTCTTCGGGCCGGTCATCTCAAAGGCTCCTCGTGGCGACGACGCGCTACGTCTGTGGGACGCCATAGAGGTGCTTGCCACTACGTCTGGTTTGTCCGAACTGAAGCGCTCGAACCGGGCAGCACTTGACTTCTCATAATGAACGGACGTGGCAACGATGAGTAAGCCAACTCGCAAACGGGCCGCAGCCCCAAGCCAACATCGCTACCCACGCGAGGCCCGCCTGAACCAGTCGTTGCGGCAGGTCATCGCCGAAGCCTTGGTCGAAATCGACGACGAAGCATTAGATCTGGTGACCATCACCTCTATCGATGTCGACGCCGAGATGAACCGAGCGATCGTGTTCTTCGACTCGCTTCGCGGCGAGCAGGGTGACGCTGAAATCCTTGAGTGTCTCACTCGATATCGCGCCCGTTTACAGAGCACCGTGGCCCGGCAGATTCGCTCGAAGAAGACCCCGATTCTTGAGTTTCGCCCCGACGAAGTGATTCGTGCGGCCGAGCGTATTGATCGTATTTTGCGAGAGAACCCAAGTCCGGCAATGCACGATGTAGTTGCCGACGAAGCGGCCGATGAAACGGTCGACAACGACGCATCTACCGATGGCGAGGCGTAGACCTCCCACCGTCCACGGCATGACGGTGATCGATAAGCCTGCCGGGGTCACGAGCCACGATGTGGTCAATCAACTGCGTCGCCACTTTGGTGAAAAGCGCATTGGTCACGCGGGCACACTCGACCCTGATGCCACTGGCGTGTTGGTGGTTGCGGTTGGAAGCGCCACACGCTTGATGCGGTTCCTCAGCGGCGCCGACAAGTCGTATGTCGGCGAGATCGTGCTGGGCAGTGCCACCTCGACGCTCGATTCGGCTGGCGAAGTGTTGGCCACGTTCGACATGAGCAGCGTCACCTTGGCGCAGGCGCAGGCGGTAGCGGCCGAGCACCTCACCGGCGACATCTTGCAGGTCCCGCCGATGGTATCGGCGCTCAAAGTAGACGGACGCCGATTGCACGAGTTAGCCCGCGAGGGCATCGAGGTCGAGCGTGCAGCGCGGCCGTCGACCGTAAGCCGGTTCGAGCTTGAAGCCACCGACGATCCGCTGGTTTTTCGAGCCACAGTTGATTGCTCGTCGGGCACATACATTCGCAGCTTGGCCGACGATCTCGGCCGGCTGCTCGGAGGCGGCGCTCACCTGCGCAATCTGCGTCGCACCCGGGTGGGCCGGTTCATGCTCGACCAGGCACAACCACCCGACCAGGCAACGCTGCTTCCCGTAGCTACTGCAGTTGCGCACCTGCCCAGCTACACCGTCGATGCAGCTGTTGCCGAAGACATCGGCCATGGGCGACTCCTGCCCGCATGGGACGGTGATGGTCCGTGGGCCATCTATGGCGCCGATAGCGAACTGCTCGCCGTGTACGAACGATTTCGGGTCACTGAAGCCAAGCCGGTTGTGGTGCTCGTTGGTGCTGCCGCTGCCCAATCCAGCTAGCGTCGCGTGTCGTGGAAGTGATCACTGATCTCTCGAAATCACCGTGGCCTGAGCAGCGCTCGGTGATCACCATTGGTGCCTACGACGGCGTGCATCGTGGCCATCAAGCGGTGGTGTCCGACGTGAAGCGTCTTGCGAGCGATCTCGGTTGTCGCTCAGTGGTGGTTACCTTCGATCGTCACCCAGCGAGCATTGTGCGGCCCGAGTCGGCCCCGAAGCTGCTCACCGATCTCGACCAGAAGCTCGAGCTGCTTGAGGCAACTGGCGTCGATGCGACGGTGCTGGTGCGTTTCGACGAACAGCAGTCGTTCGAGAGCGCCACCGATTTCGTCGAGCGCGTATTGGTGAGTTGTCTCGCCACGCGCACGGTTGTGGTCGGATCCGATTTCCATTTCGGTCGGCATCGCTCGGGCAACGTTGCGTTGCTACGCGAACTCGGCGCGATTCACGACTTCGACGTGCAGCCTCGCGAGTTGGTGCCTCGCGCCGACGGCGTCGACGAGCCGCTCAGCTCAACGGCAATTCGTCGAGCGCTCGCTGGCGGTCAAGTCGAGCTTGCCGCGCAGATGCTTGGCCACGCGTTCGAGGCTCGCGGTCCGGTAGTGAAGGGCGATCAGCGTGGTCGTCAACTCGGCTTCCCCACGGCGAACGTCGAGGTGTCGAACCAGCTGTGCGTTCCGGCCGATGGCGTGTATGCCGGTTGGTATCGGCGGCCCGACGGCGTCTCGCATCCGTGCGCGATCAACCTCGGTCGGCGTCCCACGTTCTTCGAGCACGCCGATCACTCACTGCTCGAGGCTCACCTCATCGACTTCGCTGGCGATCTCTACACAGAGGCTGCACGTGTCCAGTTCACCCATTTCTTGCGCAGTGAGCGCAAGTTCGATGGCATCGATGCGCTCATTACGCAGCTCAAGCAAGACATCGAAAACGCCCGAGCCGTGCTCGGCGCGTCGAGCTAGCGGCCCAGCGTTACCAGCAGCACAAGGCCTGACAGCACCACGCCACTGGCGCTTACCCGCCTGCGCACGTCGCCTTCGCCGAGCATGCGCCAACCGATGAGTGCAGCTAACACCACGCTTGATTCGCGCAGCGCGGTTACGTAGCCAACCGATGCGTAGCGCACTGCGATGAGTACCAAGGTGTAGGTGAGTAGCGATGCGAAGCCGGCGAGCGCAAAGCGTTTCCAGTCGGCCCGCAGCGCGGCGCGTAGGCGCGAGACCCGGTGTGTAGCGATGCCGTAGATCGAGGCTGTTGTGGCTGTCATCATTCCCGATGCGAACGCGTAGCCAACCTTGTCAGTTGATCGTGACCCTTTGCTGTCGAACAGCGTGTAGGCGCAGATGGTGATGGCCACCCCAATGGCGGTGAGCACGGCTGGGCCGTGCCATGTGCCGGCGAGTAGGCCGAGTCCCACGGCGATGATCGCGATTGCAGCAATGGTCCATGCTTTGGCCGGATCGTTGAGCAACACAATGCCGCCGATGGCCGACAAGAAGGCGCCTCCGCCGCGAGCGATTGGATACACCTGTGAGAAGTCGCCGTGGCCATAGGCTCGGGCCAGCAAGATGAGATACGGCAGGTGCACGCAGCCCGACAGGACCGCCCAGATCCAGCCTCGCGAGGTCATGCCGCCGGTAACCACGAGGCCCACAGCAGCGAACAGTCCACCGAAGATGAACTGGGCCCACAACGCAACGAAGCGCTCGTGCACAGTTTGCTTCACAGCCAAGTTCCATGCAGCGTGCAACACGGCTGCGATGAGAGCGAGCAACGTGGCGGTGAGCACAGCTACGAAGGATACGTGGGTGCCACTCGCATCGCCGTAATCACGCGTAGCCTAACCGATGGTTATGGATCGTCCTATTGGCATGTTCGACTCAGGTTTTGGCGGGCTCACGGTGGCGCGTGCCTTTATCGACCTGTTGCCCAACGAAGACCTCGTGTACATCGGCGATACCGGTAGATACCCCTACGGCTCACGGCCCCAGGCCGAGGTGCGCGGATTTGCTCGCGAACTGGCGTGGAGCTTGGTCAACGACTTCAACGCTAAGGCCATCATCGTTGCCTGCAACACAGCCGCAGCAGCGGCTCTCGATGAACTCGTCGCCGAAATGCCGGTGCCCGTTATTGGTGTCATCGAACCGGGAGCGCGCGCCCTTGTGGCAGCCACGCGCAGCGGACGCGTTGGAGTCATCGGCACCGTTGGCACCGTGATGTCGGGCGCCTACGATCGTGCCGTCGCCAGCACCAAAGCAGCGGTGGTGCTCACCGCAGCGCCGTGTCCTGGCTTCGTTGAGTTCGTTGAGCGCGGTCAGACCAGCGGCGACGAGATCGCGATTCTGGCCGACCGTTTGCTCGCTCCGGTGAAGGCGGCAGGGGTCGATACGTTGCTGCTCGGTTGCACGCACTACCCGTATCTCGCGCGTGTCATTGGTCAAACGATGGGACCCGCGGTCACCTTGGTCAGCAGCGCCGACGAAACGGCATTTGCCGCTCGACTCGAACTCGGTGAGCTTGGCTTGTTGCGCACCGGCACCAACATCGTCGCCGAGCATCAGTTTCTGTCGAGCGGTGACATTGGTTGGTTCGCCGATCTTGGCCGACGTTTGCTCGGCCCCGAACTCGCCCATGCGGGTGCTTGGGTTCCGCAAGATCTTCGTGCTGGTATCGACACTTCGTTCCCGCCTCAGGTTCACTGAAGCACCGCAACTTCTCACCGAGATACCTTCTCACCGAAATACAAGGAGCCCCCATGGCCCGTCCCGACGGTCGTCTGCCCAATGAACTTCGCCCGATCACGTTCGAGCGCGATTACACCGACATGGCTGCGGGCAGTGTGTTGGTGAGCTTCGGGCGCACCCGCGTGTTGTGCACGGCGAGCATCGATGAAGATGTTCCGCGTTGGATGAAGGGCAAGGGCAAGGGCTGGGTTACGGCCGAGTACTCGATGCTGCCGGGTTCATCCCCAGAGCGTGTCGATCGTGAAGCGGCCAAGGGCAAGCAGAGCGGTCGTACGGTAGAGATTCAGCGCTTGATTGGTCGCTCGCTGCGCGCAGCATGCGATATGCGCCTGCTTGGCGAGCGCCAAGTTGTCGTCGACTGCGATGTGCTGCAGGCCGATGGCGGTACTCGCACGGCCAGCATTTGTGGTGGCTATTTGGCGCTGCACGATGCCCTCACCCGTTTGGTGCAGAACAAGGCAATCAGCGCTCAGCCGTTGCATTCGTTTTGCGGTGCTATCAGTGTTGGCGTGGTGAACGGCGTGCCTGTTCTCGACCTGCCCTACATCGAAGACAGCCGCGCCGAAGTGGACATGAACGTGGTCATGCTGCAGCGCATCGCCGCCCTTGGCGGCGTGGCTCAAGAGCCACAGTTCGTTGAGGTGCAGGGCACCGCCGAAGGCGCGCCGTTTAGCCGCAGCGAACTCGACGCGCTGCTCGGTCTCGCCGGCGAGGGTCTGGCCGAGATCATTGCGTTGCAGGCCGAAATGATCGCGTCGCCGCCGTCGCAGCGTTCGCTCGGTCGCTGACTCAGCGACACGAAACCGATTCGGTGATGGCTCTTCAACAGTTTGTTTGCGCGTCGGCGAACCCCGACAAGGTGGCCGAGATCGCGTCGTTGCTCGACGGTCTCGTGCGGCTCTTGCCGCGGCCGTCGAGCGTTGGCGAAGTGGTCGAAGATGCAACCACCTTGGTGGGCAATGCCCGCCTCAAAGCGTCGGCGATCTGTGCTGCAACCGGTCAGCCGGCCATCAGCGACGACACTGGTCTCGAGGTCGACGCGCTTGATGGCGCCCCCGGTGTGCACACTGCCTACTTCGCAGGCGTGGGCTGCAGCTACGCCGACAACCGAATCAAGATGTTGCAGGTGTTGCAGGGTATTCCTGCGGTGCAGCGCACAGCGCGGTTCAAGACCGTGGCGATGGTCGTGTGGCCTGATGGCCGCGAGCTAGCTGTCGAAGGTGTGTGCGAAGGGTCGATTGCCGAGACCGAACGGGGTGAGCGCGGCTTTGGCTACGACTCGTTGTTCATCCCCGCCGATAGCGATGGACGCACGTTTAGCGAGATGACCGAAGCCGACAAGAACGAGATCTCACACCGTGGTCGCGCCCTTCGGGCCTTGGTGCAGGCGCTGCCCCTGGCCTTGTAGCCGAATTCGCCATCCGCGTCGGCCGATTGGGTGATGCTCGGGAGCTTCTGCGCGAGGAATAGCGGTGACAAACCCTTACCATTGAGATGTCGTTGGCAGGGCTTTTGTTCGCCGCGAGGGTTTGTGGCGTTCACCACAACGAGATTTGTGAGGTATATCGAGTGAAGTTCAAAAAGGGCGACACGGTCATCTACCCCCAGCACGGGGCATGTCTGGTTCAGGGCACCAAGAAGGTCGTCGCCTTTGGCGAGACTCAGGAGTACCTGATCCTGCGCACCATCATCAATGAGATGACCTTGTCGGTTCCTGTTGCACGCGCTGCCGATGTTGGTGTGCGTCCTCCGGTGTCACCTGACGAACTCGAAGACCTCGTGTCCGTGTTGGCGAAGGCCGACCCACGCGTGCCGAGCAACTGGAGCCGTCGCTTCAAGAACCACCAAGAAAAGCTCAAGAGTGGCGACGTGTATCAGGTGGCCGAAGTTGTTCGTAATCTCGCAGCGCGTAACCGCGATGCGTCGCTGTCGGCAGCCGAGCGCACCATGTACGAGCGGGCCCGCATCAACCTCATCAGCGAGATTGCGCCTGCCCTCAAAGTAAGCGCCGAAGAAGCCGAGCGCTACCTCGACGACGCGTTAGCCAAGGGCGTTCTCAAGCCGGCCAAGGTTGTGAAGGTAGCCAAGGCCAAGGCCTAGTCCTTCGGGCGCATTGCGCCATCCTCATACGGCCTACAGTGCACGTATGTCAGATCGAGTGCACGTCACCAGAGAAGAACTCGCCACCAAGATCCGCAGCGGTGAGATCGACACCGTCGTGATGGCGTTCCCCGACCTACAGGGTCGGCTCATGGGCAAACGAACCACTGGGCGCTTCTTCCTTGAGCAGGTTGCCGAAGGCGGAACCGAGAACTGCGACTATCTCATCGCCTGCGATATGGATAACAATCCGGTGCCGGGCTATCGGTTCACCAGTTACGAGCAGGGCTACGGCGACATGCTCGCCGCCGCCGATTGGCACACCATCCGCATCACTCCGTGGGTGCCGAAGACGGCGATGATCATGTGCGATCTCTACGACGTCGATACCAAAGAACTCATCGAGGTGGCGCCGCGCACCGTGCTGCGTCGGCAGGTCGAGGCTGCTGCCAAGCTTGGCTTCTTGCCGATGGTGGCCAGCGAGATCGAGTTCTACTTATTCAAGGACACGTACGAAGAAGCCCACGACAAGGGCTACCGCGACCTCAAGCCGCACAGCGCGTATCTCGAGGACTATCACGTGCTGCAGACCACTAAGGACGAATACATCATCGGCCAACTTCGTCGGGGCCTCGAGGCTGCTGGCGTTCCGGTTGAGTTCAGCAAGGGCGAAGCAGGCCGCGGTCAGCATGAGATCAACCTCGATTACACCACCGCTGTCGAGATGGCCGATCGCAATGCCGTATACAAAAACGGAGCGAAAGAGATGGCCGCGCTGAGCGGACGCAGCATCAGCTTTATGGCCAAGTACGACTTCAACGACACGGGTTCGTCGTGTCACATTCACTCAAGCTTGTGGAGCCTTGATGGCAGCAAAGCGTTGTTCGACGGTCACGACGAGCACGGTGCCCACGGGATGAGCAAGCTGTTCCGCCACTACCTCGCTGGGCTCATCGCGACCTCGCGTGAGTTCTCGCTGCTGTGGGCGCCAACAATCAACAGCTACAAGCGGTTTCAGCTTGGCTCGTGGGCTCCTACCGGCATTGGCTGGGGCATTGATAACCGTACCTTGGGTTATCGCCTTGTGGGCCATGGCAAGGGCACCCGAGTTGAGTGTCGTATTCCGGGCAGCGACGCCAACAGCTACTTGGCATTTGCTGGCACGCTCGCCGGTGGCCTGTACGGAATTCGTAACGAGCTTGAGCTTGGCGAACCGTTCTCGGGCAATGGCTACGAGGCCCCCGATATTCCGCGTATTCCATGGAACATCAGTGATGCCATTGGGCTTTGGGAGAACAGCGTCATTGCCAAAGAATGCTTCGGCGATGATGTGCATCACCACATCCTCACTACTGCCAAGGCCGAGTGGGCGGCGTTCAACCAGAGCGTTACCGATTGGGAACTGCGCCGCTATTGGGAGCGCGTGTAACGGCACACGACGCAACTAGCCTTTACCCAACGTTGTTCAAGCTTCGGAGGCATGTGTGGGTCGGTTAAGTGGCAAGGTTGCGCTGATTACGGGCGCGTCGTCGGGGCTGGGTCGCGTTGGCGCCGAGCGTTTCGCTCAAGAGGGCGCTCAGATCGTGATTGCCGACATCAACGATGGCGACGAAGCAGTCGAGGCAATCGCTGCTGCCGGTGGCGAGGCCACGTTTGTGCGCTGCGATGTCACCGACGAGCAGTCAGTTGAGTCTGCCGTTGCGCACGCTGTCGAGACCTTTGGTGGGCTGCATGTGTTGTACAACAACGCCGGCGTCATGCTCGGCGATGACGACGGTCCTACCAATACCTCGATCGAGACATACAACCTGACCATGGACATCAACGTGAAGGGCGTGCTGCTTGGTTGCCGCTACGCCATTCCCGCGATGCTCGCCAGCGGCGGCGGCTCCATCGTGAACGTTGCGTCGTTTGTGGCGCACATGGGTGCAGCAACTCCGCAGATTGCCTACACCGCATCGAAGGGCGCCGTGTTGGCGATGACACGCGAGATCGCCACCATCTATGCCCGTCAGGGCATTCGTGCAAACTCGTTGTGTCCAGGGCCAATCATGACCCCGCTGCTTGCCAAGTTTTTGTCAGACGACGAAAAGCGCAACCGTCGCTTGGTGCACATCCCTATGGGTCGCTTCGGCGAGCCAATCGAGATTGCCAACGGTGCACTGTTCTTGGCCAGCGACGAGAGCAGTTGGATGACGGGCCAGTCGCTCATCATCGACGGTGGCATCACCAGCGCGTACGTGACACCGCAGTAACGCGCTCGGTAGCCCAGCACGCGAATGAGTGCGGTCGCCGTTGCCGCAGCATGCCAGACTCGTTGGCATATGGCACAGGTTGCGTTCATTGGTTTAGGAGTCATTGGTGCGCCGATGGCGCGTCACCTCAGCGGCAAGGGCCACGAAGTCACGGTGTACAACCGCACGGTGGCCAAGGCCGACCAGTGGGTCGAGGCCAACGGTGGCTGGTGGGCAGCAACGCCGCGCGAGGCCGCCGAAGACGCCGACTTTGTGTTTGTCTGTGTTGGCAACGACGACGACCTTCGCTCGGTGGTGTTGGGCGCCGATGGGGCTTTGGCGGGAATGAACGCTGGCTCCGTGCTCGTTGATCACACCACGGCGAGTGCCGATGTAGCCCGCGAGTTGTCTGTCGCTGCGGCAGCGGTTGGCGTTGGGTTTGTCGATGCTCCTGTCAGTGGCGGCCAAGCCGGCGCCGAGAACGGCGTGCTCACGGTGATGTGCGGCTGCGACGATCTGCTGGTGTTCGGCAGGGCCAAGGCCGTTATCGCGGCCTACTCAAAGGCCTGCGAGTTGATGGGCGATGCAGGCGCAGGGCAGCTCACCAAAATGGTGAATCAAATCTGCATCGCAGGCCTCGTGCAAGCCTTAGCTGAGGGCATCAACTTTGCGCAACGAGCCGGTCTCGATGTCGACAAGGTGGTCGCAACCATCGGTAAGGGTGCTGCGCAAAGCTGGCAGATGGATAACCGTGCCATCACGATGTCGCAGGGAGAGTTTGAGTTCGGGTTTGCTGTCGAGTGGATGCGCAAAGACCTAGGAATCTGCCTCGACGAAGCCAAGCGCAACGGAGCACGACTTCCGGTTGCAGCGTTGGTCGATCAGTTGTACGAGCAGGTCATCGCTCGGGGTGGCAAGCGCTGGGATACCAGCAGCCTGATGCACCTGCTCGCCAACGACTCACCGTAAGCGATTGCCCGTGAGCGCTTGACCAAGCCAGCGTGAGCTACAACGACAGCGGCAGGTGATCGACTCCGCGGATGGTGAGTCGATCTCGCCAACCTGGCTCGCCAGCAAGGCTGAGATTCGGGAAGCGCTGCACAAGTGAACCAATGGCAATCTGTGCTTCGAGCTTGGCCAGCGCTGAGCCGAGGCAATAGTGAATGCCGCCACCAAGCGCAAGGTGTCGACCAGCGTTGGGGCGATCGAGGCGCAACGCGTGTGGGTCATCGAACATGGCTGGGTCGTGATTTGCGGCACCCAGCAACGCCATCACAACCGTGCCGGCCTCGACGCGAACATCGCCGAAATCGACCGGGACCAACGGCACGCGAACAGTGAGCTGTACTGGCCCGTCGAAGCGTAAGAGTTCGTCGACGGCAACCGCGCCGATGCCGGGATTGTTGCGCCATAGCTTGATCTGATCTGGATGGCGTAGCAGCGCCAAGGTGCCGTTGCCAATGAGGTTCACGGTGGTCTCGTGGCCGGCGACATAGAGCAGCAGCACGAACGAGATGAGCTCGGGCTCGGTCATCCGGTCACCGCTCTCTTCGGCCTGAATGAGCGCCGACAAGATGTCGTCACCGAGATTGCCGCGGCGCTCGTTGATGACCGAAACCAAATAGGGAACGAGCTGCTCAATGGCGTTGTCGGCGTTGTCGAGATCCTCTTCGGTGGCCGTGGGCTCAAGCGACGCGGTGATGTGCTGTGACCACTCGCGCAACTCGACGGCGCGGTCGGTGGGCATCAGCAACATGTCGCTGATCACCTGAAAGGGCAATGGAAAAGCGAGTTCGTCGACCAACTCAATGGAGCCTCTGTCAGCGGCGCGATCGAGCACGTCGTCGACGAGTTGTTGGATCCGCGGACGCAGTTGCTCGATCGCAGACGGCGTGAACGCCTTACTCACGAGGCGACGCAGGCGAGTGTGATCGGGAGGATCGAGATTCAGAATCGACTTGCTGATCGAATCGGATCGACGGTCTCGACGCGCTTGCTGAAACGGAGTAGGTGGACCAGTAACGCTCTTTTCGATATCGCGGCTGAACTCGTTGCCGCGCAGCGTTGTGGCGACGTCGTCGTATCGCGATAACACCACGGTTCCGAATGGCGTGGGGTATGCCGGCGCCGTGTTGCGCAGCACGTCGTAGAACGGATAGGGATCGGCTCGAAAAGCGGGATCGAAGGGGTTGAATAACAGTTCGGTCATGTTGGGATCAATCCGTGAAATGGGGGAGTTGGTTCGTATTGCGTGATGGGTAGGTCGCCCCACACTGCCCACACGGAGCCGGGCTTGTTGGCTTCGATAGCGGTGATGACGGTATCGGCTACTCGCTCGGGCGACATGATGGGAACCCCGATGACGCCAAGCATTTGGCGGGCTTCGGTGGACACGATCTTCGTGTCGGCAAAGCCTGGACAAATGGCGCTGGTGCACACGCCGCGAGGCCCAGCGGCAACGCCGAGCGACTTCGCGAAGCCAACAACGGCGTGTTTCGTGAGCGCATAGATGGGGTCGAACTGCACGGCGCCAAGTCCAGCCATCGATGCGGTCATCACGATGTGGCCGCGGCCACGCTCGAGCATTTTGGGCAGCACTACGCGGGAGCCGAACACAACGCCATCGACGTTGGCACCCATGATTCGGCGGTAGGCCTCGTCGGTGACTTCGCTGAGCAGTTCGTCGCTGAACTGCGAACCAGGCATACGTGTGCTGACGCCAGCGTTGAGGAATGCGATGTCGAGTGCATCGATCGGATCGATGAGGTCGTGCCACGCCTGGGCGTTGGAAACATCGAGATGGTGGTATTCGCCGCTGATTTCATCGGCCACCGCTACGCCATCGACATCGTTGAGGTCGGTGACGATGACATGTGCGCCAAGCGAGGCGAAGCGTCGTGCGACGGTGGCCCCGATGCCGCTGGCGCCGCCGGTGACGAGGGCCCGTTGTCCGGTGAGATCAAGCTTCATGCTTCGACTGTAAGCGCCCCAACGACTGATCTGCGAAACACCGGGGGGATTGGTGTTTCGCAGATCGAGTCAGAAGGGTCGAGACGTGATCACGAGCGACAGCATTGCCGCCAATGTGAACGCCACGAAGGTGATGCTGGGGAGCACACTTTTTTCCACGCTTTTATATCGGCACGGATGACGGCAATCTTGAGATATTTGTTTTGTGCCCTACTTCGCTGCAGCGGCCGTCGCGAAGATGTCGAGCAACCGGTCGAGCTGCTCGTCGGTGATGACCAGCGGCGGACAGAACGTGTTGGTATCGGCGTTGAGCGCGCGCACGATGCCGCCGCTAGCGAGCATGCGATCTCGGATGGCCAATGCGTTCTGATCGGGTCGTAGTCCGGCAGCCCACACGGCACCTTCGCCGCGTGCGTGATCGATAATGCCATCGGCTGCCAATGCCTGCAGCGCCGATCCGAGGCGGGCCCCCACGTGCTTGGCGCGGTTCACGAGATCTTCGCGGTGCATGATCTCAATGTTCTTGAGGCCCGCTGCGCACACGCTGGCGTGGCCGCTGTAGGTGTAGCCGTGGCGCAAGATAAACGTTGGGTCGGACTCGAGCGCATCGAGTGGTTTGCGGCCCACGATCACGCCTCCAAGGGGCTGATACCCAGAAGTGACAGCTTTGGCGAACCCCAGAAAGTCGGGGGTGACGCCGTAGTGCTGCGAGCCGAACCACGAACCAAGTCGGCCAAAGCCGGTGATGACCTCGTCGAAAATCAGGTGGGCGCCGTGCTGATCGCACAATCGGCGCAAGCCCGCCAAGTAGTTGTCGGTGGGCGGAAACACTCCGCCTGCGCCCTGCAGCGGTTCGGTGATGACGGCGGCGATCTCGGCGCTGCGCTCTTTCATCAACGATGCCAATGCCTCGATGTCATCGCTGGGCACCTGCACTACATCGGCCAGTAACGGGCCGAAGCCAACACGGTTCGGGGCGATGCCTTGTGCGCTGGTGCCGCCGTAGTTTGTGCCGTGATACCCGCGTGTGCGGCTGATGATGAGCGTGCGCTCGGCATGGCCGGCCTGCACGTGCGCGAGGCGCGACAACTTCATCGCGGTGTCAACCGACTCGCTGCCGCTATCGCAAAAAAACACGCGACCCTCGGGCATGGGGCTCAACGACAGCAGGGTCGCGGCGAGTTCGTCGGCAGGTGCGTTGGTGAATGGATCGAAACATGAGTAGGTCTCGAGCGTGCTCATCTGTGCGTGCACGGCATCGGCCATCTCGCGGCGGCCGTGGCCGATTGCGCAGTACCACAGGCTGGCCATGCCGTCGATGAACTCTTTGCCATCGGCGTCCCAGAGCAGAGCGCCCTCGCCGCGAACGATGCGAATGAACGACTCGCGGGTGGGTGAGGCAAATGGGTGCAGAAAAGCCGACGGCATAGTGACTAACGGTAGCCGGTTGAGCTGTCGGCAGTTTGCCTTCATCCGGCGGCAGCCGAGCCGTCACCGGCAGCGTCGGCACCAATCAAAATTCCCCATAAAGCGTGAGCGCACGCTTGGCGTGCGCTCACGCTTTATGAAGAACGAGGGTGGCGTGCTGTTAGTCGTTGGGGGTAACCACAGCGCGTCCGCGAAGGTGGCCGTGGTGCAGCGCTTCGTAGGCCTGGATCACGTTGTCGAGCGTGAACAGATCGGCATCGCTGCGGATGAGGCCTTGCTCGGCGAGACGCACCACATCGTGTGCATCGGACACGCTGGAGCCTTGGAAGTTGATGACCTCGCCATCGCGCGGGAGCCCGCCGTACCACTGGCGTTTGAGGGTGCCGCCGTTCGAGCCGATGACGGCATACGTGCCATAGGGCTGAACACTGCCGACACCAACATCGATCGTTGAGTCGATGCCCACGAAGTCGAGAACTGCGGTGGCACCTTCGCCGTTGGTGATGCGCCGCAATTCGCCCGCCGTAGTCTTGTCGACCCCGCTGATGGTGTGGTGTGCGCCGAGTTCGGTGGCGTAGGCCAAGCGAGGCTCGTTGTTATCGATAGCGATGACGGTGGCTGGGCTGAGCGCGCGAAGAATCTGAATAGCGAAGGCACCAAGGCCGCCTGCGCCGATGACCACCGCGGTGGATCCGGGCGTGAGCTTGTGCAGTACCTTGCGCACACCGTGATACGAGGTTGCGCCAGCATCGGTGAGCGGCGCTGCGACGCGTGGATCGAGCGAGCCGATGGCAACCACATCGCGAGGGGCGCGAGCCTTTACGTATTGAGCGAGGCCACCATCGCGTCCGTAGCCGCGACCGGCAAGGCCATGAGGGCAAGCGCTGTCGTGGCCGCGCAAGCAGAGGGCGCACACGCCACACGAGCTTGGTGACACCAAGGCGACGGCTTGGCCGACTTCGAAGCCCTTGACCTCGGCGCCAATTGCAGCGATCCAGCCGCCCACTTCGTGGCCCAGCGTGAATGGCATCTGCCACCCAATGAGTTCGCCGATAGAGCCGGGCAGTTCCATCATGGTGAGGTCGCTGTGGCACAAGCCGTTGCCAGCAACCTTGATGAGTACCTCACCCGCAGTGATGCTGGGAACGTCGGTCTCGACAAGCTGCGGTGGCTGCTGCCATTCGAGGAGCCGATACGCGAGCATCGTCTTGGGTAGCGACTGGTTCATCGAGCACCCGGCCAATCGGTGGCGCGCAGTGCAGCGTCGGTGCCGCCATCCATCACGACAAAGCTGCCAACAAAAAACGATGCCAGCGGCGACAACAAATACGCGAGTAAGCCGGCGACTTCTTCGGGCTGCCCGGCTCGTTGAATGGGTACCGGATAGGTGTCGCCAAGGCTGAGCACGAAATCGATGCCACCTTCGGTCATGGGAGTTGCGATGAGGCCTGGTGCGATGGCGTTGAGCCGAATGCCCGACCCGATCCATTCGGCGGTGGTTGCTCGACTGCGCACCCAATGGGCGAGAGCCATCTTCGATGCCGGGTAGCCACCCATCGGTGAGCCCGCGGCGGCCTGACGCGCGCCTGCTTCGTCGTCGGCAAGGCACGCAGCCACGGCCGCAAGCGGTATGCCCTTTTGCGCGGTGGTGCTGTTTGAGCTGATGGCCACCGCGCTGGCGTTAGTGCCTCGCGCCAGCAAGGGGCGCAAACCATCGAGAGCAGCAACCGCGCCGAAGTAATTGATGGAGACGACGAGTTCTTCGTTGCTGCCGTTTGAGCTGATGCCAGCGCCGGCCACGAGACCGTCGAGCACGCCGCCGCAAGCAAGGGTGACATGCTCGATCATCGCGGCGCGGCCTGCCGGGGTCGACACATCGGCGATGACTTCGGCATCGCGGATATCGACACCAATGACCCGGTGCCCTTGGGCTTCAAGCGCGGTGCGAGTGGCAGAGCCGATGCCGCCGGATGAACCGGTGATGACAATCGTGCCCATTGCTACGCGCCAACGAGTTCGATGCGAGCTGACTTGAGGCCAAACACGAATGCGTTTGGGAGCGCCTCGATGGTGTCTTCGATAATGCGGAACGATTCGACGCGGCGAATGAACTCTTCGAAAAACGTGCGAATCTCGAGTCGGGCCAACGCTGCGCCAAGGCAAAAGTGGGTGCCGAAGCCGAACGCTATGTGTTGGTTCGGGGTGCGGGTGATGTCGAATGTTTCGGGGTCGACGAAATGGGTGGTGTCGCGGTTGGCAGACGAATACATCATCAGCACCTGATTGCCCGCCGGGATGATGGTGCCGTTGAGGTCGTAATCGGTGACGGCAACGCGGCACATGTTGTGAATGGGGGTGACGTAGCGGATGAACTCTTCGACCGCCACGGTGAGGTCGGCGCCGTTCTTGAGGCGTGCCCACTGCTCGGGGTTGGCGTGCAAGTTGAGCAGTGTGCGGCCGATAACGGTGCGGGTGGTCTCGGCGCCGCCATCGAGTAATAGCAGTGCGTCGGAGATGGCTTCGTCGACACCAAATGGGTGACCGGGAATTTCGACAGTGGTGTACAGACTCATCAGGTCGTCCATCGGACAGCCCTTCTTCGTTTCGTACAATTCGGCAGCGGCAACGGCGAACTCGATAGCGGCGTTCATGCCGTCGTCGTTGAAGTAGCGCGGGCCGCCACCAAGCGCAATGGTGCGCTCTGACCAGTCGCGCAGCTTTGGCCAATCGGAGTCTTCGAAACCCAAGAGGCGGCCGATCATCAGTGCGGGCAATGGTGAGGCAAGGTCGGCGATGACCTCGACGTCGTCCTTGGCGAATGCTGCATCGAGCAGACCGGTGACAACCGTGCGCACGGCCTCTTGCTTGTCGGCAACGGCCTTGTGGGTGAACCGGCGAGACACCAAGTTGCGGCGCAATGCGTGCAACGGATCGTCGAGGCCGATAATGGCTTGGTCTGCGGGAAGGTTGGGGCGGTAGCCGCCCTTCACCTGATCGCCGTTGATGAAAACGTCTTTGCGGCGCTCGATCTCGACGATGTCGTCGTAACGCGAAATCCCCCACAACTCGTTGATCGAGTCCCAGTACGCGGGTGCGTTCTCGCGCATCCATGCGTAGGTGCTGTACGGGTTGTTGATGTAGAAATCTCCATCGAGAAGGTCGATAGTTCTGGTGCTCATGCGCCGATGGTAACTGACGAGGTGGCGCCGTTAAGCCTTCGGTACATCGCCCGCTGCGACTTGGCGAGTCGCACGAACTCGGCATAGAGCGGAGCGGTCGCAGCCACACCGGCGATGCTGGGCTCGAACACGCGCGCCGTGGGAGCGCGAGATGTGATTTCGTCGAGCGTGAGGTGCCCCAAATGCATCGCTGCGAACCACGCTGCGCCGCGCACGTTCACGTTGACGGGGTCGGCTACTTGATGAATGGGACGGCCAATGACGTCGGCGTGAATCTGGCACCACAGATCTGATTGGGCGCCGCCGCCAAGCAGGCGCAGGCCATCGAGTGGTCGACCGGCGAACTTTTCTGTGGCCTCGAGCAGCCAGCGCGCATTGAATGCAACGCCTTCGAGTACAGAGCGCACAAGGTGGGCCCGTGTAGTGGCGAGCGACACGTTGAGGAAACTGGCGCGCAGATTGTGATCTTCGACCGGTGAGCGCTCGCCGTTGAGCCATGGGCAGAAGATGACGCCGCCGCTGCCCGGCGCTACGGCCGCAGCCTCGAGCGTGAGTTGGTCGTAGCTGGCGTCGGCGTCGTCGGCGGAGATGACCGAGTCGCGCAGCCACCGCAGCGCCGCGCCGCCGGTGTCGTGGTTGTTGGCGATGAGATATGAACCCGAGCGAAGCCCTGGGACCGACGCCATCTGTCGGGCGATGTCGGTCTTCTTGAATGGCACCGGAGCCGACACCCACGCGGTGGTGGAGATTGAGATGTGGCCAGCGAAGTCGGCCACCGCCCCGGCGCCAATTGCGGCGGTGTGTAGATCGGGCACGCCGCACACCACTGGTGTGTCGGCATCGAGGCCGATCTGGCTGGCCACAGCGGGCAACAGAGGACCCAACACACTGCCGGTGGCAACGAGATCGGGGAGCGTGGCTGCGTTGCGGCGAGCCAACTTCACCAACGACGGGTCGTAGCGCGGGTCGGATGCGCGGCGGTTGTCGGTAAGCCACGACGCCACCATCGAGGCGGGTGTGGCGGCAACGCGACCAGTGAGGCGCAAGCCGATGAAATCGACCGGCTCAATGAAGGCGGCCGCAGCGTTGTACACATCGGCACGTTGGTGTTGCAGAAACTGATTGTGTCCGGTGGGATCGGCGCCAACGGGACTTGGCGCGCCGCCAGCCTTGCGCAGCCAGCGCAGAATCTTGAGCGGCCCATAACCCGCCACGTTGATGACGCCGCCGATGAGTGGCTTTGACCATGTGCCGCCACGCGTGTCGGACCACAGCAGGCAAGGACCCAACGCATTGCCATCGCGGTCGACGGGGACGGTGGAACCCCACTGCCCGGTGATGCCAACACCTGCGCACGCAGATGCCTGCGCAGCGCCAAGCACTACCTCGCGCGCTGCATCGACAATGCCTGACCACCACTGGATGGTGTCTTGCTCGGTGCCTCCATCGGCGGTGAGTGCGGTGTCGATGGCTCGAAATGCGCTGGCAAGAATGCTGCCGTCGTCGCCGACCGCCGCCACCTTGGCTCCGCCGGTTCCGAGGTCGATCGCGAGATACCAACGGTTGTGCATGGCCGTCATTGTCGCGTAGATCGGTGCCTGCACACGACCGCTCTGACAGTGATGTGCAAGGCTCGCGGACATGAGCAGCTACCCCTACGCCGATCGTTATCCCGTGTTGCGTGTTCTCCCCGAAGAGGGTCGAGACCGCGAGAGCATTCTCAACGAATTGCGTGAGATGGCCACCGCCGAAGATTCGTTCTGGCACACCGGTAAGGCCAGCGGTTCGTTCTACTGCGGCGACACCGATCACTACGCCTTCATGTCTGAGGCGTTCGGCATGTACGGCCATATGAACGCGCTGCAGCGCGATGTGTGCCCAAGTGCCACGCGATTTGAAGGCGAGATCATCGCGATGGGTCTCGACCTTTTCAACGCTGCGTCGGCAGGTGCCGATAGCGACCCTGCCGGCATGATCACCAGCGGCGGTAGCGGCAGCATCTTGCACGCAATGCTTGCGTACCGCGATCAGGCTCGTGCTGTGCGTGGCATCACCAATCCCAATTTTGTTAAGCCCGAAACCGGACACCCGGCATTCGATAAGGCGTGTCACCTGTTGGGTATCGAGGTTCGTATGGCGCCCAGCGATCCGGTCACGGCTCAGGTCGATGTCGCTGCGCTCGAGGCACTCATCGACGATCAGACAATCGCCATCATGGGCTCGGCATCGAACTATGGCTACGGCACCATCGACCCCATCGCCGAGCTTGGCCAGGTGGCTCTCGCTCACGGTGTTGGCCTGCACGTTGACGGTTGCCTCGGCGGTTTCATTCTGCCGTTCGGTGAGCAACTTGGTTACCCAATTCCTGCGTTCGACTTCAGGGTTCCCGGTGTCACCACGCTGTCGGCCGACACCCACAAGTACGGCTACGGGCTCAAGGGAACTTCGTTGTTGATGTTCCGCAACCGCTCGCTCCGCGACGGCCAGTACTTCTTCCAGACCAACTGGTCGGGCGGCAAGTACTGCTCGCCAGGTATTGACGGATCACGCTCAAGCGGACTCCTTGCGGCAACCTGGGCGGGCATGGTAGCTACTGGCCGTCAGGGCTACTTGCGTTACGCCAAAGAGATCTTCGCTACCGCTGCGTCGATGATTGCCGCTGTGCGCAGTCACCCAGAACTACGCCTGATCGGCGACCCCACCTACTTGTTTGCGTTCACCTCAGATGAGTTCGACATCTATCACGTGAACGATTCGTTGCGCAGCCGCGGATGGCGGATGAACGGCCTGCAGTACCCGAATGCGATTCACATGGCAGTCACGCGTCCACAAACACAAGTTGGCGTGGCCGAGGCATGGGCCGCCGATCTGGCTGTGGCTGTCGACTACGCAAAAGCTCACGCCGATGCGCCCGCCAAGAGTTCGGGCATCTACGGCGGTGTGTCAGGTGGCTGGACCGAGGCCGCCGACGATTTCATTCGCAACATCATGAGCGACATGCTTGACAAGCATCAGGGTCTGCCTCCGCTGTGAGCGCGTGGCGAGGGTAATGCCCTCGGGGTCTATATAACGACTTCGCCGTACATCTCGCGCAGTGGATCGCTGATCAGTTCTAGGCGAGCGCCATCGGGATCGGTGAAGTAGATCGATGAACCGTCTGCATGCGCGTACTGCACGTTTGCTGCGTCGAGTTTGTTCTTGAGGTACTGCCACTTGGTGGGCTCGACTGCGATAGCGAGGTGGTGCACGCCGCCGAGCACCTCTTTGTAGGGTCCGAGATCGAGGCCTGGTAGATCGAAGAACGCCAACGCTGTGTCGTTGCCAACATCGAAGAAGAAGTGGGTGGATCCTTGGTAGTCGCGGTTCTCGCACATATGGGTCAGCGGGAACTCCAACAGGCCTTGGTAAAACTGAATGGTCTGCTCGACATCGAACGACAGCAGCGCTAGGTGATGAATGCCGCGTGCCGATGAAGCGGGTCGAGTGTCGCCAGGCGACACGTACTTAGTGCGGAGTTGCTCGCGTATTGCAGTGAGCGCATCGCGGTTGTTCGTGGTCATGTCGGCTCCTCTGCGCGGCGTGGGCTGGGCGGTTCGTTGGGAAGGTCGGGAACCCAATGGGCGCCGTTGATGTGACTGCCGCCGTCGACGAACACCGTATTGCCGGTTACGTAGTGAGCGTCGTCGCTGGCGAGGAAAACAGCCACGGGCGCGATGTCGCGCTCAGGGTCGCCGAGATACCCCATTGGGTTGGCCGAGTCGGCGGTAGCAACGAGTTCGGGGTTGCGTGCAGCGACGGCGCGAAAGGCGGCGCTCTTTGCGGCGGGACAGATCACGTTGACCACGATGCCGTATGGCGCCCATTCGCGCGCAGCGGTTCGCGACAACGATCGCAAAGCTTCTTTGGCCACGTTGTATTCGGCAGTGCCGATGTGTGCGTTCACGCCGTTGAGAGAGCAGAGGTTGATGATGCTGCCGCGCCCTTGGGCTTTCATCAGCGGCATCGCTGCTTGCATTGCCCACCATGGTCCGTAGAAGCCGACCCCGAAACCATGCTCAAAGTTGCTGTCATTTTTGAACTCGACCCGGCTCAGCGAACCTCCGCCCCACGCGTTGTTAACCAACACGTCGATCGTGCCCCAGTGGCTGTGAGCCGATTCGATCATCGCGAGAACCTGGGCCTTGTCGGAGACGTCGGTAGGCACATCGATGACATCGGATCCGAACTCGCCGCGGATCTCTTTGGCAACACGCACGCCGGCTTCGGCGTTGATGTCGGCGATGAGCAACTTGGCGCCCTCGGCAGCGAAGCGCCGGGCGATGCCGTGACCGATTCCGTCGGCTGCGCCGGTGATGATCGCAACCCGATCATGTAGTCGCGCCATGCGCCTTCTCCTTGGTTGTTGCAGCAGATGCTAGGCGACGAGTGCGTGTGGCCGCTTACGTTGGGGCAGTGCCACGGTGAGCAGACCGCAGAGGGCGAAGATGGGCAGCACTGCAGTTGCCCAACTAAGGCCGACGCTGTCGGAGAGAACGCCGAGCAGCATCGGGCCAAACGTGATGCCGATGCCCGATGCCATCGCCGCCAAACGTCCGAGCGCAGCAGTGTCGTTGTGTAGTTCGAACAGTCGGGTGAGCGACAACGGGTAGGCCGGCGACAGGCACACGCCGAGACCAGTGAGGCCGAGCATGCGCACGATCAGGTTTGGCCCGACAAGAAATGGAGCAAAGAACACGATCGACCCGATGAATGCCATGCGCAGCACCATCTGCCCGTTGAATCTCAGGAGCACCTGCGCAAGGGCGAGGCGGCCGAAGAACATCGCGATGAAGAAGCCAACCGTCAGCGAGGCGGCGGTTCCCTTTGCGGCGCCGCCGAGGTCGTGCATGATCGAGGCACCCCAGATGACAGTGCCGACCTCGCCCAAGGTTGCGAACACCAGAACCATCCATCGACGCGCAAGGTGCGGTACACGCACGAGCTCGGCCATTCGTACCGGGTTCTCAACACGGGACGGAGGCACTGGAGCCTTGGCAGTGGTGAACGCAATCACGGCTCCGAGTACGAGCACCGGCCCGAGATAGGCCACACGCCAACTGATGGCGATTGCTGCTGCGCCAGCGACCGAGAGGGGTAGCAGCGTGGACGACACCATTGGAAACGCGTTGAGCGTCGACATGGTTTGTGTTGGTGCTTGCGGTTGATGCGCATACACAATTCCGGGCACCACGATGAGGAAGAGGGCTGCGCCGGTGCCGGTAAGAACGGCGCCGCCCAAGGTGAATGCAACGGAGTGGCCGAAGCCAAACAGAGCACCGCCACCAACCATGAACAGCGCACAGAGTCGTAACGCAAGGCCGTTCGGTAGCACTGCGAGAAATCGACTGCCGAACACTGACAAGACGAGCAGGCAAACGCCGAAGACCGACCCGTGCATCGCGGCGGTTGAAGCCGAGAGGTGGAGTTCGTCGCGGAGTTGAGGCAGCACAGCGCCGTAGCTGAGGCTCCACGACAACAGAGCGAAACCGAGGCCGATGCCGCATGTCAATCGATCCCAACGCACCGCACCGAGGCTATGGCGCGGCGTCGAGTAAGTGGTGGAAGCGCCCACATTCACTGCTGCACCGGTAAGGTAGTCGGTGCATCGACGTCACCCCCGACACGATGCGGTCGAGTGCAGCGCCTCAGGCGCACGATTTTGTTCCATTGAGCGGACAGCCATGCATCAACGGCCAACCGATCTGGAAGGAAATCTATGTCAACAACCACCCCCTCATCTGGCGCGGCGCGTCGCAACCCACGTCGTCGCGGTCCACGCGATAACGAATCAGGTGCACCCCGTCGTCCATCTACCCCAGGCGCTGCTGCACAGCCCGCCCAACACGCTGTCGACCTGTCGCCGTCGACCCAGCCGGTCATTGATGCAGCCGACTTCGCTGTTCTGAACGTGCCTGCACCCATCGTGGCCGCACTGGCCCGCGGCGGCGTCACGACTCCCTTTCCTATTCAAAGCGCAACCTTGCCCGACTCGTTGGCCGGACGCGACGTACTCGGCCGCGGCAAGACCGGTAGCGGTAAGACCATTGCATTCGCCATCCCTACGGTGGTGCGTTTGTCTACCTCGGGTGGTCGCCGGGAAACCAAGCGTCCTCGCGCGCTTATCTTGGTGCCAACCCGCGAACTCGCGAATCAGGTAGCCGAAACCCTCGCGCCAATCGCCAACGCAATGTCGTTGAAGGTGACCACGGTGTTCGGTGGCGTAGGTCAAGGCCCACAGGTCACTGCGCTGCGTATGGGCGTCGACATTCTCGTTGCGTGTCCCGGCCGCCTCGAAGACCTTATTGCGCAGCGTCACTGCCGCCTCGATCAGGTCGAGGTCACCGTGCTCGACGAAGCCGACCACATGGCTGACCTCGGCTTCTTGCCAGCTGTGAAGCGCTTGCTCGATCAGACCCCTGGCGATGGTCAGCGTCTTTTGTTCTCGGCCACGCTCGACAACGGCATCGATGTCTTGGTGCGTCGCTACCTCACCAATCCGGTTGTCCACTCGGTGGACCCCGAGGTTGCGCCGGTCTCCACCATGACCCACCACGTGTTTGCAGTCAGCGCTGCCGACAAGCCAACAATCATCCGCGAGTTGGCCCAAGGGCAAGATCGTTCGCTGTTGTTCACCCGCACCAAGCACGGCGCAAAGAAGCTTGCAAAGGTGCTCACTGCTGCGGGCATCCCCGCGGTAGAGATGCACGGCAACCTGTCGCAAAACGCCCGCGAGCGCAACCTTGAGTCGTTCTCGGCTGGCACCACACGCGTGCTCGTCGCTACCGACATTGCTGCCCGCGGCATTCACGTTGATGACATCGCGCTTGTTGTTCACGTCGATCCCCCCGCCGAGCACAAGGCCTATCTGCACCGTTCCGGTCGTACTGCTCGCGCCGGCGCCGAAGGCGTGGTCGTCACGCTGATGACGCCCGACCAAGTTGGCGACGTGAAGTCGTTGGCTCGGGCCGCTCGCATTGAGCCGATCATCACCCGTGTTGCTCCTGGGCACTCGATGCTCGAAGCGCTTGTGGGCCCACCGGCCGAATACGTGAAGCCATCGGCAGTGGCGTACGACGAGCCCGCAGCTCGTGGTCCGCGTCAGCCTTCGACACATCGCGGAGCCCGCCCCGGCTCGAGCAGTTCGAAGTCTGGCTCTGGCCGCTCAAGCGCGGGTCATTCACCATCAGGCCGTCAAGGCTCGGGTCGTCAGGGTTCTGGCCGCTCACGCTGACCCGGCGACGCCTCGTCGGCGTGCCTGTTTGAGTCGTTCTACACTCGTTGCATATGCAACATGATGGGGTCGAAGAGATCGTCGATGGCGACACCGTGTGGCGGTTTGATCGAACCTTCATGTTGTCGAACTGGACATGCATTTGGGGGAGAGGCTGCCAAGGCATTCTGCCAAGTCCAGCCGAGCACCTAGGGCACGGGTGTTGCTCGTTCGGTGCCGAGATCGATGGTGACGACGAAGCGCGTCTGGTCGAGGCAAGCGCCGCCGCGCTGCGACCCGAACGGTTCGAGAATTTCGCTGCTGCTACTGATGGAGTGTTCAGCGACGACACGTTCACAAACACCCGTGTCGTCAACGGAGCCTGCATCTTTTTAAACGGCCCTGAATTCTCTGGCGGGGCTGGATGCGCGTTGCATCTGGCGGCTACGGACGTTGATGAATCGCCCATTGATTGGAAGCCGTCGGTGTGTTGGCAGCTCCCGATCCGCGTCGAGTGGGAAATGCGCGACGACGGTACTGAGCTCGCCAATGTACGCGGTTGGCAACGATCTGATTGGGGTGCCGACGGCGAGGCGATGTCATGGTGTTGCACCGAGGGCACGGCTGCGTACGTGGGCGATCAGCCGGTGTTCGAGTCGCTTGCTGAAGAACTCGGTGCGATCACTGGCAAGGCCGTCGCCGTCGAGCTTCGTCGGCGGCTCGCGCGGCCGGAGTAGTTGCGATGAGCCCTCGGTCAGAGCGCGTGGGTAGCTGAATTACCTGTAGGCCTTATAGCTCAAGCCTCGCTGCGGAAAGGCGGTGCGCTACGGTCGAATCTATGCGTACTCCTATCTGTGATCAGCTTGGTATTGAGTTCCCGTTGTTTGCGTTCTCGCATTGTCGCGATGTCGTAGCGGCGGTCAGCAAGGCCGGCGGCTATGGCGTTCTCGGAGCGCTTGCGTTTAGTCCTGACCAACTCGAGATCGAGCTGAGCTGGATCGACGAGCATGTCGGCGGCAAGCCATACGGCGTCGACTTTGCGATGCCCGAGAAGTTTGTCGGCAAGGGCGACGGCGCGTTCAGCCTTGAGTACCTGCAGTCGTTAGTGCCCGAGGAGCACCGCGATTTCGTCGAGATGATTCTGGCCGACCATCACATCCCGCCGATGCCCGAAGGTGTTGAGGGCACGATGAAGGCCGCAGGTCTCGGCGTAGAAGTGGAAGGCCCCGGGCAGGTTGAGATCGCGCTGCGTCATCCGGTGTCGATGCTCGTGAATGCGCTCGGCCCGCCGCCCGCATATGCGATTGAGGCTGCGCACGCCAAGGGTGTGCTCGTCGGCGCGCTGTGTGGCTCGCCGCGTCACGCGCTGAAGAACGTAGCGATCGGCGTCGACGTGCTCATCGCGCAGGGCACCGAAGCCGGCGGTCACTGCGGCGAGATCTCAACGATGGTGCTCATCCCCGAAGTTGTCGACGCTGTTGGCCCAGACATTCCCGTGCTTGCTGCTGGCGGCATCGGCCGCGGTCGACAGATGGCGGCGGCAATGGCACTCGGTGCCCAGGGAGCGTGGACCGGTTCTATCTGGCTCACCGTTGCCGAGGCCGACACCCAGCCATGGGTTGTTGAGAACTTGCTCGCTGCCGGTTTCACCGACACGGTTCGCTCGCGTTCGATGACCGGCAAGCCCGCTCGTCAGCTGCGTACGGCGTGGACCAACGCGTGGGAGGCACCCGACGCACCCGCTCCGTTGCAGATGCCATTGCAGGGAATCTTGTATGCCCCAGCGGCGCACCGCTTCTCGCGTGCTCGCTCGAAGGCCCTCGGCGGTTCGCCAGTGGGTCAGATCGTCGGCCTGATGAACTCGGTGCGCCCAGCCAAAGATGTGGTGTACGACATTGTCGAAGAATGGATCGAGACCAACGAGCGCATCGCTCGCGGCGTAAATGGATCGTAAAAGCGATGACAATGAAGCGGGTCGTTCGGTGTTGTTGAGTGGCTTCACGAATATCCGCGAAGTGCTCACCGCCGCCTGATACTTTTTCAGAACAGCCGCCCGGCCTTGGCCGGAGCCGCAACACTGCTCAGGGCGTCTTCCCAATCACTGCCAGTGTTGGGGTTGACTCTTTCATGCCGTTGTCACCACTTGGACACCTTGTGTTCATCTGTTCGTTAGCTGCCACCTTTACTGTGCGCACTCATGGAGACCACACTGCAGCAGCACGACTTCGCTCGTGTCCCTGCCACCCCAACGGCCGAGGTCGCAAGCTTCTTTGAGGCGCTCAGGGGTGCCCATGCGCGTTTTTTGGACACTGTTGGCCACGCCCAATCGCTGCTTGAGCACGACGCCGGCCAGTTGGCTCATATCGCCGCCGTCCAGAGTCGTTTGACCCGTAGCTTTCTCGATGCGCAACGATCGATCCTGATGCATCGCGCCGAAGTTGATGCCGAGGTTGCCTTGGTTGGGCTGCCCGAGCGAGCGCAGGCCACAGAAGTGGTGGCAGCGGCTCGAGAGCAATCGTTTATTGAGGCCGAGCGTCAGCTTGCAACCTTGCTTGATGCATGGTGGATCGCTGAGCGCGAAGAGGGTCGAGCGGCTCTCGACGATGCCTTTGCCCGGTCGGCCATGCACCACCACGTTGCGAGCGTTGACGCCGCAGTCGCCGTTGATTGGTCGGCCCCGCAACCGTTGCCGGCGCCAGTGATGACAACTGCGGCACGCTCCTACGCTGTCACCCCCGATGTTGCGTTAACGCAGACGCTGGCCGCTCTTGATACGGCCCACGGCGGCAGCCTTGAAGACTTGTTGCTGAGCCTCGCCGAGGCGCTTGACGAGCCAGCCCGGGCTGCTGCGCCCTTCAGCTTCGCTGCTCCTTGCGGCGGTGCGCAACCTGTTGATCTTGCTCCACCCGCTCAACTGTTGGCGCCGAGCGTGGTCGTTGAAAACGAAGAAGTCGCCCGCGCCGAAGCCTTTCAAGAGTTCTGGCAAGCGCCGCAACCACCAGTGGCCGTCAAGCGTGCGTCCACATCGGTGGTTACTCAGGTTGTTGTGCCGATGGCCGCCTTCGTGGCCGTAGTCGCAATCATCATGGCGTGGATCGGTTAGTGCAAGGTGAACGCATTCAACGGAAACTCAACGAACGGCGTCACGCTGAACGGCGCAAGTGTTGCTGCAGAACTGCCTGGCCACATATCGGTGGCGGCCTCGGACGCGTGGAGCTCATCGGTGATCGACGATCTTGAGGCTGAGCGCCGACGACTTGAACTCGAGATCGCCGAAGCCCGAGCATTGATTGCTCGCGCCGAGGCTCGCAACGCCGAGCAGGATTCCGATGTGCGCTCGATGCTGCGAGCCGAGTTGCTCGCATCGAAAGAGACCATCGCCGAGATGGAACGCAAGCACGAACAAGACCTCGCGGCTATCCGTGAATCGGTGCGAGCCGAGATTGAGCAGATTCGAGCTGAGCATGGCTGATGAGATCGTGTCGAACGGTGCCGCGGTGCTTTCGCCCCGCGCAGCAGTTGCGTTAATGACGCTGCAATTGCGCACGCTGAACCAACAATTTGTGGCCCTCGCTCCAGACGCTGCGGATGCTGACTACCTCGCAGCGCGGGATCAGTTACGTGCGAAACTTGAGCCGTTGGTCTCGGCGCGCCGTCGAGAACTTGACCTCGAACTTGATGCCGAGCGTGAGCAAGGTGCGGCGCTGATTGCGCAAGTTCGCCTTGAGGCGGCCGAGGCTGCCGAGCGCAACCTGATTGTTCCGGTTGAACTCGTTGCCGAGGTGGTTGAGCTACTGGTTGAGCCTGTCGCTGAGGTTGTGGAGCTTCCGGTTGAGCCTGTCGCTGAGGTTGTGGAGCTTCCGGTTGAGCCGGTTGTGGAGCCTGTTGTTGAGGCCATTGAGCTTCTGGTTGAGCCTGTTGTTGACGTGGTTGAGCCTGACGTGGTTGAGCCTGTCGTGGTTGAGCCTGTCGTCGAAGTGATTGATGTTGTTGAGGTGGTCACCGACGCTCCCTCGGCGCTGAGCGACGGACCAACTCCGCAGCTCGAAGCGCGCCCTGTAGCGGCCAATAGCGTGGTGCTCGACCCCGAGGCGTTCGCTCAGATGTTGGCAACGGTCGTTGCAACTGCGATTGCCGCTGTGCTCGAAGACCGGGCCAACTTCGCGCCGCCTCAGCCGTACCAAATGGCGCAGCCGCAGCAAATGGCATTGCCGCAGTACATCCCGCAGTACGTTCAGATGGCAGCGCCAATGGCCGCACCAGTGCCTGCAAAGGCGTCGTTTTTGAGTCAGGCGCGCCACCCCGACGTGCTACTCATGGGCCTCGCCGCAGCCATCACGATTGTCGTGCTTGCGGCGTGGCTGGTCTGAGTCATGGAGTTGATGACGTCGATTCCCGGCGTCGCTGATGCGAACGCTCCAGCGCCGCAGCCTCGCGAAGTTCACGCCCATCCGGGTCGCGGCGATCGCTACTTCAACCGCGGCGCTTCGCTCAGTGGACTCACGGTGCTGTCGGTTATGGCCGCGGTCGGGATCTTTCTCGGTATCCAGGCGTGGCAAGCGCTGAAAGCCACTGGGTTTTCGTTTCTCACAACGGCCGAATGGCAGCCCGATACCAACAAATTCGGTATCGCCGAGGTCATGCTGGGCACAGTACTGATTGCGCTTGTTGCGGGCATCGTTGCGTTCCCAATCGCGATGAGCGCGGCGCTGTTCATCACCGAGGTGGCACCAAAGTGGTTGCGCTCGTCACTGGTGGCACTGGTCGATTTGATGGCTGCGGTTCCCAGCGTGGTGTATGGCCTCTGGGGATTATTTCTTTTGCAGGGTCAAGTAGTTGGTGTGTCGCGTTGGATCAACACATGGTTTGGATGGATTCCTTTTTTTGCCGTTGATGGTGCGGACCCGAACAATCCACTGGCGGCGGCCACCGTGTACACAGCGTCGACACTTGTGGCCGGAATCGTGGTGGCGATGATGGTCATGCCGATCCAGTGCGTGGTGATGCGCGAAGTGTTTTCGCAGGTTCCGGTAGGCGAGCGCGAGGGCGCGTTTGCGCTGGGCTCCACCCGCTGGGGAATGATCCGCGTTGTGTCGAT